>DASRZC010000186.1:0-4137 GCA_035686785.1 Kapaibacterium sp. (SeqCode) | reverse complement strand
CGACGGGAAAAATCGAAGTCATTCACTAACGACTCGGGTAAATGGGATTGACCGAGAATTTTACAGGATTTTAAGGATTTATCACCATGAAAAAGAAATTGTTTCTTATAGGATTTTCTCTAATTGGTCTCGTTAGTATTGCGCATGCGCAGAAGGCGAGCGAGGGGAAGGCGGTGGTTTCGAAAGGGTTCGAACATTCGGACAGTGTTCGATTCGGAATGCTTCGGCCGTTCGACGTGGCACAGTGGGGTGGTTCGACTCTCGTCGCACTGATCAATGCACAGGTCGATACCCTGGGATGCTCGGCGGAAGAGGATTTCGACCGGCCGATTTTCGTCGGTAATTCCACTTTTTATGGCCATCGAAAGGTAATGTGCGCGCTTGGTACGCTGGATGGGGCTTCGGGACCCGATCTCGTAAATTTCGGTCATACTATTTTTCAGCGCATTTACGCTCCGCTCGCGATCCCAGGCCATCAGGCCTTTCGATATAACGATATCGTGTTCGACACGATGCCGGGAGTGAAAGCGCAAGTCTATAATAATTCCTATGATTCGGAAGACATCAATCCCTATGCCGAATATCCTGCGAATCCCGCGTCCGTAACTCAAACATTTCACACGCGCAGGTTCAGCAATATCGATTCCGTCGTCTATTACGGCAACGAAGGACGTGTTATCCTGGGATATTCCGATGACCGCAATGCGCTCGATCTGCTCACGACCCCTTCGAATTACCCCTTTCCTTCCGGTGCGGCTCCCTGGGATTCGGCCAAAGCCTTTTCCGTCAATCTCGAATTTTCGCTCGACACCTCGAACATCAACATGATGAATGCGCCGAATCCCAGTGACACCGATCACGCTCCTCTCGTTCGGCTACAAGTACTATTCAAGCCTGCGAATCAGAGCGTCCTTCCATTCGTTCCCTTCACGAATGGTTCCGATACGAACCACGGCTGGTTCAAATGCTTGGATACGGTCATCACGCGAGCGAACTATAGAACCCTCGATACCGACTGGCGCGCGCCGGACAGTACCTTCACTGGAAACAGCGGACATAATGCTCATAGCTGGGTATTCAAACAGTTTCACACGATGATTAGGCTCGATCATACCATGGACTCGATCCGGCAGCATAGCGTTTCTTCTCCTACCGACCACTACGCCAACGACCCCAATTCAATATACATGGACAACTTCGGTTGGTCTTCGGACAGCGCCAATGTGCTCGATAACTCGTTCACCAATCCGGATTCAATTGTGGCGTTTGCGTCACCTAACAAGGCAGATCCCCTCATTGAAATCCGTGTTTTATCATCATACCGCACGACAGTTCGTGTGCGCGACGTCACCTATCAGGACACGATGGTTGATCGCTATCTTCACCGGCGGCGCTTTGGGGATAGCACCCATTCCGTGGAGCAAAATGGCAGCTATGGCGGGAACGATCATGCCCTCGATACCACGCTGCAAAGCTGGCACGCCCTGCTGGGCCCCAATCTGCCGCGGGAACTCATGTATAACGATAATGGCCTTCCCCCCGCCGGTCTTCCGACCATGGGCTATTTGGACTACATGGGCAGCAAATACCAAATATATCTCCATATGCGCCCGCAGGACAATGGGGCCTGGTCGCTGGCCTTTCGCCGCGCGCGCATGTCCTTCGACGGTCAGCCGCCATCGATTTTCGAAAACCAGGAGAATGGCTATGGCGCGCTCTGGATGCCGCGCGATTATGTCTATTACGGCCTGAAATGTGATACTGGCAGCCTTTGGGGCCGCTCTCCGTTCGATACCTCTATGGGACAAGTGATTGTGCGCCCCGAGGACACTATTGCGGGCGATACGAACACTCTTGTGGGCTATAATATATTCACACTGTATAACGCCTGTGCAAGCCTCACCTTTCACAACATCCGTGCGATGGCCCGCGTGGGCCAATGGCACCCCTGGAGCAAACGATTTGCCACCGAGTATTCCATAATAAAGTTCCATGATGTTTCGAATGGCGCGAAAGAATAGAATAGAACTTATATGTTTACACCCGGCTAACGCTTCAAAAAAGCATTCTCGATAAGGAGAAGGTGAGATGGGATATTCAATGCTTCCGCGATGGACACAAGATTTTCGACGGTAATATTTCGCTCTCCACGCTCTACGGAGCTTATGTAAACGGTATGTCGATGAGAACGTTTGGCAAGTTCTTTTTGAGAGAAGCCTCGGATAATTCGAAGGTCACGGATATTGCTTCCGATGATTTTTCGTATGTTCATCAGATAAATTTAAGTGGCAAGCAACTCGAACTTTTCAAGCATAGCATAAAAGTTTATCGTATCTTTGTAAAACCTTAGAAAAGGAACACACCATGAAAAAGAGCATTTTCGCATTTCTCGGCATCCTCTGCCTCGCCGGAACCACGGCGGCGCAGCAAACCCAGCAAACCGATTCCACCCCGCCCTCGCAAGGGTGGGTGCAACTTACGAGCGGCACCACGGCGGGATTTAACTTCATCTCACTCGTCGGGAGGGACACGGTTTACGTTTCCGGCGATCAGATTGTTCGATCAACGGATGCCGGCACAACATGGGAGCAAATGCCTCAACTGCCGCTTCAATCGGGAAGGCTGCAATTCGTCGATGACTCCGTTGGTTTTTTGAGTGGTTCGGGAGCTTTGTATAAAACGATCGACGGAGGGGTGGCATGGCAGAAACTCAGCGGAAGCTGGGCAATCTTTGGCTCGCAAAACCGAGGCATTTTATCTGATGGAAATTACTACACATCTGACGGTGGCGCAACTTGGCATTCGACCTCCGGCGACCCTGTAGTAAATGTCAATTGCATTATTTTCGCAGACTCTGTTCATGCCTACGCGATGGGAGAATCCATTGTGTGGGGTGATGTGAATGGCCAGCCACGACCGATGGCCCCGGCCTCGCTCCGCTCTTCCGATGGGGGTGCAACGTGGCAAGATGTTTATTCCGGCCGGGAACTTAGCAAGGAGATATGGGGCATGGCGGCCATCTCTGCCGATACCCTCATTGCCGTGGGGTTACAAATTGGGAGAACCAATAATGCGACTGCGGCTTTCATTGGTCCTTACTCACAGACTGTATGGGATACTGCGCCATATCCGGGCGATGGCTACAATAGTCTTTTTGCAGTTACGTTTCCTGATTCTTATCATGGAACAGCCGTTGGCACCGGCGGATTTATTTTCCACACCACCGATGCAGGTCTTACATGGCAAAGACAGTATCCGCCGTATTTAGGCAACTATGGAGCCGTAGCTTTTGCTGATTCAAATCTGGGATATGCCTGCGGCACACAAGGCGTGATTATTAAAACAACCAACGCTGGACTCTCCTGGGTTCAGCTTTTCCCAGGTTTAGACAGCGTGCAGGCATCGGTTTATCCTAACCCGTCGAATGCCCAGACATCGATTTCTTATATGCTCCCACAGCCGCAACATGTCACGCTTACGATACTTGATCTCAGTGGAAACGTCGTTATGCAAGTGCTTACCGGAGTATTGCAGAACGGTTCGGAAAGTATCAATATGAATACAAGCCAGCTCGCTTCCGGGACATACATTTATTCACTCAATAGTGAGAATTATCATACCATTGGAAAAATCGAAGTCATTCACTAAGGAAGGAAAGGCTACCACGATGAAAACAAAAATATTTTTGGCCGTTCTATCGGTTACCGCGTTTGTTAGCGTCACGCACGCGCAGAAAGCAAGCGAGGGGAAAGCGGTCGTTTCGCATGGCTTCGAGAATTCGAAGAAAGTTCGGTTTGGCTTGCTCCGGGCCTATGAAGTGGGCCAATTTTTTCCTTACGTTTATGAAACTGTAGATTCGTTGATTGATTCACTCGGCGTCAATGTAACGGAGGACTGGCCGGCCGTTATCGCGACAAAACCGTTCTATGATAACCAAAAAATCATCTGTGCCGGTGGGCCTTCCGATGCGGGAACGCCCGATACGAACCTCAATGGCCGTGGCGACGTTATGCGACCGTAGCCTAAACGCCGGCCCGCAACGCTTCGAGTGGCTTACACAAGATTTGCCTGCGGGAAGTTATTTCTACGAACTGACCACCGGCGAGGAGATATACGGCGGTCGGGTGATCGTCCGGC
>DASRZC010000185.1:0-7649 GCA_035686785.1 Kapaibacterium sp. (SeqCode) | reverse complement strand
ATCAAGCAATCCCTTCAAGACGAAATCTTTATGGCTCTTCAACAAGCTCAAGGCAGGCACCAGAGCTGCGGGTACTTCGTGGCTCCGCCACTTGGGAGTGCTTCCTCTCACGCGGATTGTGCCGTCCCCCCCCAGTCAAGCTGAGGGCAGGCTCTCGTGCCTCTTGATTTTTTTCTTGCTTGCGGCGCGGGGCAACCAGGATTTGTAGGATTAATGGGATGGCACGGCGGGCGAGCGCGGGGCGTGGATATCACAACTTTTGAGGACGATCCGCTGTTGAAAAAGTATGGCATTTTCAGGACAGACGGTAACACGGCCTGCGACGGGAAGCGAAGCACGAAAGATCGCCAAAGCACTGCGTAAGGGCATTGGTATTACGGGACCCGCTCATGAGGAGTTGGTGAAGAAATTACGGGAGGTGCGAAAAAATCATCCCGTCGCAAGGAAGAAGCGAAGTTATGGCATCTCGTCGAAGAAATCCATTTGAAGGAATCGATTTTAACCGCGAGAAGCCCGTTCCACTGCGGCCCGTTCATGCCAAGGGGAGCACGTCGTTCCAGTGTTTGCGAGCAGGTTTTCGAACGCGGCTTGGAAAAAGCAGCGATGAACTCAAAAGCCATATTTGCACTGGTTGGGCTTATGTTCTCAAAAGAAGAATTGCAGCTTTCCTCACCATTCAGGCCGACCAATTGCGATTCGAGTCTGCCGAGAAAGGAAAAACAGTTTCTTTGCCGGATGGCGATTTTGAAATTGTGCCGGCCGTGAAGCTGATGGTCCTTGCTCGTGATAGCCGTGCAACGGGAGCTGGCAAGGCACTACTTGCATGGGTTATTGACTATATTATCCGAGAAATTGTCCCCCGTTTAGGAGTTCGATTTCTCACAGTCGATGCCTATTACGAGTTCGACGCACGGGGCAAGCTCGATTATGACAGCGGCCCGTATTATGCCGAGCAATTCGATTTTCGATATGTGGATCCGAAGGAAAGGCCTCATCCTGACGGCGAATATCGCTCGATGTACCTCGATCTACTTCCATTGGAAGAGGCTATGAAAGCAAGATAAAGATTGAGAAGTGGACTTCTTTTTTGGGTGTATCCTTCGGCAAGTTCAGGACGGCTCCGCCACTTGGGAATGCTTCCCCTCGCGTGGATTGTGCCGCCCCCTGGTGCCTCTTGATTTTTTCTTACGTGCGATGCGGGGGCGCATAGCGCAATCAATACCTTGCCACCAAGCTTTCGACGGGGATATTGAGTTTTTCGTAAAGCGTGCGATTCATGCCGAGCGTAAGCTTTCGTTTGCCGCGCATAATTTCGGACGCGCGGCTTCGGTAACCGAGCACGCGACCGAGATCGGATGGCTTCAAACCTAATTGATCCATCCGGAATTTAATTGCTTCGATAGGATGCGGCGGCGCAATGGGATAGTGTTCCGCTTCATACCGCTCGATAAGCATGGCGAGCACATCCAGTTCGTCCGCTTCCAGCGAACCGGCGCGAAGCTTGGACTGCATGAGCCGGTAGGCCGTTGCCAGCGCCTTATCGTATTGTTTTTCGTTTCGAATCGGTCTTAGCATAGTGTATTTCCTTCACGTCACGTTACCCTTTACATTGGTTCCACATTCGGAACGGGGTTTCTTACTGTTTGAAGCGAGCGAGCGAGCGACGGGCAAAGTGGAACTTTTCACGAGGCGTATCGTTGCACTGTTTTGAGATAACTTCCAGTAGCAGGATAATCAAATTAAAAAACAACGAAATGAGAGAACGATTTAAGAAATATCGAAAATATGGTATTGGGTTTTGGTCGGGCGTCGGCATCTATAGCTTGATAAACATGATGATGAATCTTAATCAAGTGAGCCAGGAAAAAGTTTTAACTTATAACTATATCATAACGGGCGCCGCCATTTTTGGATTGATTCTGAATCTATTTTTATTCAAAGACACGGAACAATAGGTCGGGCGGGACGCGCCGACCTACGCGGCCCCCAAGGTCGAGGGCTGATAATTAAAACACCGACCACTGCACGTTATCGATCACGCCATTCGTAATGTGGATCGTATCGTTCCCCGGATAGGCAATACCTGAAAAGAAGAATGTACCGGACATCCTGCGCGTATTCGCGTCGAACTTCGTGATGGTGAGCGTGCCCGCGGGCGCCGTCATCTCGGTATCGGCGCCGGTGTTTCCATTCCACCATTGGTACGTCGCGGCGTGGTAGGCCCCGATCATACCCGCGAGCGGAAATGTGCCAATCCCCGGCGATGCCACGCTGAGATAGAGCTCGCGGTTTCCCGCCGCGCCATCGTTCGATACGCCATGGATCGTAAACACCCCATACTCTTTCGCAGTGTACGCCGCTGCATTATTGCCGCTACTATTAGCATCACTCTTCCCCTTCGAGGACATCTGAAACCCATTGACATTGGCGCTAATCGTCCCCTGCCCGTAAGCTCCCTCGTAGATCGGAACATCGGTGAACGAACCGTTTACAACGGAGTCCTGCACGGTGCGGTCTTCGATGGTACCCGCGAGGTACGCAATAAAATGGAACGTCCCCGAGATGAGATTATTTGCGGTATCGAACTTCGTAATCGTAAACGACCCGCCAGAGAATGATTTGTAACTCAGCGTGTCCGACACAATCGAAGCTGCGATGCCCGAAGTGTCGAGGATGTAAGTCGCAGGCGCGGGCGCGACAGAATTGGTGTTGAGCGTTATCCACTGCTCACGAAATTGCCCCGGCTCGGTTGGTGGATTATATTGAAGTTCAATCTCGAGCGTATTCGTCCAGCCGTAGTGTCCAACGATGGCCCATGCTATGGTACTGTCTGTGTGGTCGTTGCGGTCGAACGACTTCCCATTCAAGGTATAACCAAATGCTGGCGGGTTGCCGGTTCCGCCGCCGCCCCCACCGTTTCCGCCCGTGCCCGTGCTATTTGTGGAGGTCGGGTCGGGCTTACATGCAGCAAAAAGAAATGCGACGATGACGAAAACAGGAAATAACGATCGAGACATAGCAGTTCAAAAATGGATGATTCAAAATGGACGATGATTTTAAACTCATTGAGAGCGACAATCGTGCGCAAGCAGGTCTGAACTATGATTCTTCTGATTTTTTCTTGCTTGCGGTGCCGATGCGAAGGAGAAAGATGAAGGCGGAAGGTTGAGGAATGAGGGATGAAGGATGAAGGATGAAGGATGAGGGATGAGGGATGAAATATGAATTATGAGGCATAAAAAATAAAGGTGTGAAATCGGCTCAATTTCGATGGGCACCCATTTTCTTGTTTTTTTTAAACCACCCCGGTAAAAAAGTGACCAAAAAAGTTACCATACTTTTAAAAATGGCGAAAATGGCTGGGAAAAGGCATAGTTCATGAAGCACAAATGCGCACGCGTCCTGAAAATAGTTTTCTCAATGTTGCTAAAATAGCCCCGGCTCAAGGCCAATCAAAAATATTTGGAAAACAGGGAACCTGTTATTTTGCCCGAAAAAAGTGCGCGTATCCAGGGTTGCGCTCAGCACTTCGCTACCCTCCTTTTGGAACTTCGAGGGGGCGGTCTCGGTGAGTGAGTATCCAATCGCCATTTTCGGCGAGGGCTTCGCGGCCCAGTTCGGCGATGAAGGCCTGGGCATCCGAGAACCGGCCCTCTTCGATGAGCCGCTTGAGATGCACTTTCGCGCGGTGATAAAAAAGGCTCATCCGCGTGTATTGCTGCTTGTGTTCGGCAAGCGCATTCTTCTCTATAAAGTGCCCAATCAGCGCGGCGGCTACGGGGAGCACGGCGATGGGAAGAATAAGCTCGTTCATCGGGTCACCGATCACGACTTGCACGACCGCGATCACCAGGGCTGCCGCGAAGAGGATGGTCATCCAACGTTCCTGCCGGTGCATTCGCTCGTGATCGCGGCGCGCGGCTCGCGAAAAATATTTTGCCTGGTCCTCGACCCAATGTTTGAGCACAA
The DNA here is from genome assembly GCA_035686785.1 of Kapaibacterium sp. (SeqCode). Classification (GTDB taxonomy): domain Bacteria; phylum Bacteroidota; class Ignavibacteria; order Palsa-1295; family Palsa-1295; genus PALSA-1295. Next base: position 3,680 of record DASRZC010000185.1, on the reverse strand, counting down.
GGTTCAGGCGTTCGACATTCAGAGTATTTCGAGTGGTGCGTTCGCCGGCATTGGTTTCCGTCATCGAGCTTCGGATAGCGTTGCGAATCCACTCGAGTTCGCTTTTTTGTTTACGCAAATAATAATCGGCGACCGATTCCTCGATACCGGCGAGCTTCCAAAAAAATTGAATGCGCAATCCTTCGGCTAAGGCGCGGTAATCTAAATAGCGGGTTTGATAGGCACGGCTATCGGCCCATTTATATGAGGCATAGGCGCACAGAAACATTCCGAGATAGAGGGCGATCATCGACGTCTCGGGTAATAAACCGGAATACAACTCGAGAAATACCGCCGCCAAAAAAACGAACGAGAGCAAGACGCGCAATACCCCGAAGGTTCGCTTCTGGAACCGCTGGGAAAGCACATCGGCGATTGCATAAAAGGCGCGAATCGTATGCACTGTAGTGGGAAGCGCGTGGGCCGGCTGGGCTGCGTCGCCGGCGATGCTTGGGAACAGATATTCTTCGCTCTGAACGAAATGCTGCCGCAATTCCTGGGTGTAGCGAATTGCGTCCGTGTTCAACATCTCCATCCGGTCGTAAATATCATCGTAGGCATGCTCCGCTTCCTCGCGCGAATCATTGGCCTCGGGATATAGCCGGTACAATGCGAAAGCATGGCCGACCGGATCCGGGTTCGATTGGCGCGGAGTGACAAGATGATAAACGGGCCCGCTATCCGGCGCATCGAGTTCGCTATGCGGCCGGGCATAGGGAACCGGAACGCCATCCAACTTGAAACGAACAACCTGCGAGGTACCTCCTACTTTATGAAGCTCCACCCCATCCCACAACGCGAACAGAATCGTGCTGTGCGTGGCAAGATAGGCGCCCACTTGAGCATATTGCCGTGATCGAGCCGAGCCGTGCTCCACAATATCTTCCGGGCGCATTCCTTCCATGATCGGCAATTCAAGCGAATGCTCCGCGGATGCCAGCAGAGTGTGGAATTCTTCTTGCGAAGCCGAATCGAAATCCGTTTCATACAGCGCGATGGGCATGGGCAGTACCACAACGAGCCGCATCCCGGATTCCATGGCAATGCGGGCGGTCAGGCGATCCGAGCCTTCCGCGAGCGCGGAAAGCAGAACGAAAGGCGTTGCTGGATAGAGTTTTCGCAACCGCGAGAATTCTTCGCGCAACGTTTCATGCAATTGGGGAATATCTTCCGAGCGCAAATCCCGATGTCCGGTAACGCCAATAATAAGCGGCAACGGACCAATGGCATGGCTTTGACCGAAGTGCGGACGGCCGCGGCGAGCTTTGTTTAATTCGGTGCCGATAAATTGCTCGACGGCGCTTTCTCCGGTCGCCGCCGGGTGGGAAATCTTTTCCGGCAGGATTTCTATGGCTGGTTCCATTCTTCTAAAATACGATTTTTTTAAGAAGGAATTTTTATCTTTCATTTTAGCCGCACAATCCTCGGAGAAGTGCGAGATTTCTGAAATCCTCGGTCATGGCTTCATCTTTCGGAGTTTCGAGAATTTTTGGGATGTTCTGGAATCGTTTATCATTCATCAGCAGCCGGAATGCCTCGATGCCGATTTCGCCCTCGCCGATATGCTCGTGGCGATCTACATGCGTGGCAAGCCCTTTCTTCGAATCGTTCGTATGTATGCAGGCAAGCTGGTCCACTCCTATTCGCGCATGGAATTCCTCGAATGTTCGTTCCCGTGCTTCCGGAGTTCGAATATCGTAGCCTGCTGCGAAGATATGGCAGGTATCGAGGCATACGCGAACGCGCTCCGGAGCATTCGCTTTCGAGAGAATTGCCTCCAAATGTTCGAAGCGATGTCCGATCGCGGAGCCTTGTCCGGCGGTAACTTCGAGCACTGTCTTCGTGGTCACTTCCGGCGTTCGGTCGTGAATCCAATTTAGCGCCTCCGCAATATTCGCAATGGCGGACTCTTCGCCATTGCCGCCATGCGAGCCGGGATGAAAAACAAAATAATCGATGCCGAGCGCGTTTGCTCTCGTCAGTTCTTTCAGGAAGCTTTCGCGCGAAGTCTGTTGGATAGCCGGAACGGAGGAACCGAGATTAAGCAGATAACACCCATGCGCTACCAGCGGGCCTCGCGCGTTCCATTGTTTGCGGCGTTCGCGAAAGGCCGATGTTTCTTCATCGCTCAGCTCTTTCGGCGCGAACCATTGCTTGTTGCTTTTTACAAAAAGCTGGAATGTATTGATGCCGAGCGATTCCGCGCGATCGAAGGCGGTTACGATTCCGCCCGCCGTCGAGACATGGACGCCGAGCAGCGGCGTTTCCTTCCCCCTGTTTGATTTATGTTTCGACATAAAAAAGGCCGCGATCTTTCGCGGCCTTAGGTAAAACGAACGTCCGCGTTCTTAGTCGTTCTCGACGTACATTTTGATTACTTCGGCAGCCCTTCCGGGGTTGGCGCCGCCCCGGCTGATTTGATCTGCTGGTCGTCCGGTAACATCCGGCAGGTTCACGATCTTATCCACCACGTCCATGCCATCGGTCACTTGGCCGAACGCGGTATATTTATGATCGAGAAATCCGGCATCGGCCACGCAAATGAAGAACTGGCAGGAGGCGGAATTAGGGTCGTTGGTCCGGGCCATCGAAAGAATACCGCGCTCGTGGTGGATGTTGTTGAATTCGGCTTTCAGCCGAACCGAGCCATTGTTGCCCTGCCCGTCATTCGAATAATCGTTGTCCTTCGTATTCGGATCGCCGCCCTGGATCATAAATCCGGGAATGACGCGGTGAAAATAAGTGCCGTCGTAAAAATGGCTGTCGGCAAGCTTGATGATATTCGCCACATGGTTCGGCGCCATTTTTTCGAAGAGCTGGAGCTTGATCGTCCCCTGCTTGGTGACGATCACGAGGCGGCGTTTGAGGTGTGATGTGTATTCGTCCAATTTAGTGCCGGTAATCGGCGGTTTGTATTTCGGGCCGGTGCCCAGAGTGGTTGCCGCGCATGACCGATCATGCGCGTTCGTTTTGGAAATCGCCGCGGAGCAAATGAGGAATGCCGCCGCAAGCGCAATGGATATTTTATAGGTATGTTTCATTCTGATCTTTAAGTTCAAACGAGAAAACCAAAAACTAATATGATAGATAGGCAAAAATGCTGCTATTCAGTTCCAATCGCGCTGAAAAAATCAGGAAATTGGAATAGATTGAAAAAAGATCGTGTCGTGCCTGCCTTCTCGCATCTTAATTCGTAATTCGTAAATTTCTAATTCGAAATGGTTATTTCCTCACTCGGCGAATTAAAGGACCCCGGCACGACACTTCCATTTGGCGCGACGAGCTGTAAATGAATTGTATGCTTGCCTTTGGAAAGCCCTTCGAGATAATACGGTTGCCAAAGCACTAAATCCGGCATGGCCGCCCCGTCGATCCAGAGCTTGACGTGATATCCATCCGGCGCAATCGTCGCATTCGATACATAAAAATCGAGCAATACTTTCGCGCCCTCCGCGCCGGCATACGTTCCTTTTGGGCGCGAATAGGTCAGCAGCGGACTATTCAAATTATTCTCCGCTGTGGTATTCACTTTCGGCGACTGACCTACATAAAATGTGCGTGTGGCAAACGCTCCCGGCGATTTGATACTCTCGTGCCAGGAAAACGATGGAAACGCCCGAATGGTGTGCATCCCCGGCGAA
>DASRZC010000184.1:0-23602 GCA_035686785.1 Kapaibacterium sp. (SeqCode) | reverse complement strand
ATGCTCGAATTGGAACTCGCGGTGATGGCCTCCGGCGGCGTCGCCATCCCGATTTTTCCTTTTTACCCTCCGGCCACACTCGACCACCTTCTCGAATTTTGTGGAGCGCGGTTTGTGGCCGTTCAGGGCGCGGCGCAACTCGATCGTATCTCGCCCGATTCTCGCATCGAGCAGCTATTTGTTTTCGACAATATTGAAGACAATAGATTTCCGAGAATGCTGCCATTCGATGCGCTGCGGGAAGGAAACCCAATACCGGATACGCGGTCCGCGCTGGATTTCGATGCCGATCCCGATTCGATTTGCCTGCGGCAATACACGTCGGGAACTTCCGCGAAGCGGAAGCTCGTCGAGCTCTCGCATCGGAATATTCTTTCGCAGCAAGCGGCGCTCGATCAGGTTTGGGATTTAAATGAAAACGACAGGCTGCTAAGCTACCTTCCATGGCATCATAGCTTTGGCGGCATTTTCGAACTGTTCACGGCGCTGTATCGCGGTGTGCCGATGTGGCTCGAACCTTCGTTCGGCAAGGATCCGCGCTCCATTCTGGAACATTGGAAGCGGATTCGTCCGACGGCATTCTTTAGCGTGCCGAGGGTCTATCAATCGCTCGTCGATCTGGTGCGTGGCGATCGAGAAGCGCAGGAAGCATTTTTCCATCCCGATCTGAAATTTGTTTTTACCGCCGCCGCGCCAATGCCAGAGTTCGTGGCGCGCGAGTTCGAGGAGCACGGCGTTCGCATAATCGAAGGATGGGGCCTGACGGAAACGGCGCCATGCTGTACCATTACTGGAGCAGTCTCGAAGCGAATATCGGGTATTGTGGGACATCCCATCCCCGGAATCGAGTTGCGAATTGCACCTGATGGCGAAATACAAGTGCATGGTCCGAACGTGATGCGCGGCTATTATGATAATGCAGAAGCCAACGCTTTGTCCTTTACTTCGGATGGCTGGTTTCGAACCGGAGACATTGGCGCGCTCACGCAGGAGGGACTTCATCTTATTGGGAGAAACGATCGGATCTTTAAGCTTTCGAACGGAGAGAAAATTGTATCGGCGGATATTGAGCGAGCATTGCAAAGTGCCTGCCCCTATCTGACGTTCGTCGTCATCGAGGGGCGTGGCGAGGAATTCCCGGTGGCGTTGCTCTTTCCGAACCGCGGGTTGCTCAATGAGCAGACGCATGAGGCGGACCACCCGGCCAGTGAAGGCTGCATCTGCCCCAACTCACTGGAAGATCTTTCGCAGTGTTTGCACGACTGTCTCGTTGACGCGAACGAGACCATCTCTCCTAAGTTCGCGCGCGTACCATACGCGATTCTCGTCGATGATGAGCTTTCGATCGATAGCGGCACGCTGACGCCCTCGATGAAGGTGGTGCCGGACAAGGTCATTGCGGCGTATCACGCGGCAATCGATAAAGTATATCAGCGTGCGGATGCCAATATGGTAATGGATCTAAGCCATTTCATCTTGACACTAAAGTCGAACGAGCCGGCGGCAATTCAATAAGGATAAACGACTATGGCAACGCAGGAACTTCAATCGACGCAACTTCTCAAAGAGGTGATGAAGAAATATTTCGTCACGCTGGGAGAGTGTGAGAATAATGGGAAAAAAGTCGCCTGGTGTACGAGCACCGGGCCAGCGGAACTCTTGCGCGCCTTCGGTTTCGAAGTCTATTTTCCGGAGAACCACGGCGCGCTCCTGGGAACGACGCGCACCGCTGGCGATTATATTCCCGTCGCGGTGATGCAGGGCTATGCCGGGGATATTTGCTCGTATCTAACGAGCGACATTGGCGCGTTCTTAGAAGACCGCACGCCGCTGAAGCAGCATTACGGGCTTTCGCACATTCCGCGCCCGGACCTACTTGCATACACGACGAACCAATGCCGCGAGGTGCAGGATTGGTTTTCGTTTTACGCGCGCGAGTTTAAAGTTCCTATGGTGGGAATCAATCCGCCGCGCTTTGTCGATGAGGTGACCTCGGAGCATGTTTCGGATGTTCGCCGGCAGTTCGAATCGCTTATTCCAACTCTCGAGGAAGTAAGCGGCATTCAATTCGATCTCGACCGCTTCCGCGAGACCGTTCGTCTCAGCGCGGAGGCTTCAGCGCTTTGGCGCATGGTGCTGGAAACCGCGAAAACGTCTCCTGCTCCGCTCAGCTTTTTCGATGGCTGCATTCACATGGGGCCGATCGTGGTCCTGCGCGGCACCCCCCAGGCCGTAAATTACTATCAAGCGCTTCTTCTCGAATTAAACAGCCGAGTGGCAAGTGGAACCGGCGTCGTGAAGAACGAGATAGTCCGCATTTATTGGGACGGCATGCCTATCTGGGGTAAGTTGCGCGCGATGTCCAATTTATTTCATTCGAATAATTCGGTGGTTGTTGCATCGACCTATTGCAATAGTTGGATTTTGGATACGATGGATGAACGTCATCCCTTCGAGTCGACCGCGCTGGCCTATACGCAAATATTTATCAATCGTAGCGAGCAGGCGAAGGAAAAAATGCTCGCAGAGTTGATGACCGAGTACCAGGTGGATGGGGTCATCTTCCACGATGCGCGGACGTGCTTCAATAATACGAACTCGCGCTTCGGGATGCCGCAGCGAGTGCAATCGAATACCGGGGTGCCGTCCCTCGTTGTCGAAGGCGATCTTTGCGACCTGCGATTTTTCTCGGAGGGCCAGTCGATTACGAAAATCGAAGCATTCCTGGAACAACTCATCGATGCAAAATTGGGAGTGGAGGCATAATGATCGATCATCCAATGGAACAAACTCGAAAGAAAATAGCCATCATCGGTCTTGGCCCGGTTGGCCAAATCCTTGCCGTGCATTTGCAGGAAGCGGGGCAGGAGGTCTTGCTTTGCGATATGGACAAGGCACGAATGCATCTTATTCAGAAGGACGGAATCGAGCTTGCGGGCGCGATGCAAAAAAAGGCGACCTTCGAACATCTGTTCACGTCGGTTCGTGACCTCTTGCCACTTCAACCGGATGCAATTGTCTTTTCTGTCAAAGCGTATCATCTGGCTGCTCTGGCGAAAGAAATGGTGGATTTCCCGCGTGCTGGTATCCTCTATATCAGCGCGCAAAACGGGATTGATACCGAGCTCGAACTCGCCGAGGCCTTCGGCGAAGCGAATACGTTCCGAATGGTCGTGAACTATGCCGGTAATCATCGTGCGCCAAATGTGATCGGCGTGAATTTCTTTAATCCGCCGAATTACATTGCTTCGATCGACGATTCGCAGCCGGATGCCGCACGCTGGTGGGCGGATACGCTGACGAGCGTGAAGCTCGATACCATGGCGGTCGATTCCTTCGAAATTTTGCGTCGTGTCTGGGAAAAGACAATCCTCAACTCCTCGCTCAGCGCGCTCTGCGGTGTGGCGCAAATGAACATGAAGGAGGTGATGGCGCTGCCCGACATGGTCGATATTATCGAGCAGGTCATCATGGAGTCGATCGCTGTTGCAAAGGCAGAGAATATTCACTTCGAGGTGAACTTCATACGGCATTGTCTGCGATACCTGCGCAAATCGGGAAGCCATTTTCCATCGCTTGCCGTCGATTTGATGCACAAGCGTCCGACCGAAATCGATTATTTCAACGGCAAGTTCGTCGAGTACGGCAAGAAGCACTATCTGCCAACGCCGATGCACCTGACCTTCACGAATATGGTGAAGGCAATCACGCAAAAGTCGATGGCGATTCAAGGTGCGGTGGCGCCGAGGATGGCGAACACCACGCGGGAACAGTTTGCGCTTCCCGCGATGACGAATGGCCGAAGCACGGCCTACTATCTCGGCGTCGATCTCGGTTCGGCCTACACGAAGATCGTCGTCATCAACGAGCAGCGCGATGTGCTTTATCGCGAAGTCGTGAAGACACTCACGCGCGACAAGAAGCCGCTTGCCACTACGTTGGACGAAGTGCGCGACCGATTCCCAATTCAGGCCATTTGCGCTACGGGCTATGGCCGCGAGCAATTTCCGGGCGCCGACGTGACGAAGACGGAAATCCACTGCGCGGCGCGTGGAGTCTATCAGCAAACCGGGACGGGGGCGAACATCATAGACATTGGCGCGGAAGATATTAAGATCATTTCCACCGCGATTAACGGCGCGGTGCAGCACTTTTATATGAATTCGAAGTGCGCTTCGGGAACGGGAGCTTTTCTGACCGAGATGGCGGAGAAAGTGGAGATTCCGATTGAAGAGATGAGCAAGCTTGCCGCGCTTTCTTCCACATCGAAAGAGATCAACAGCTTCTGCACGGTCTTTGCGAAGACCGAAGTGATGAAATGGAGCTTCGATCAAATTCCAATTGAAGACATCGCGCGCGGAATCTATCTCTCGCTGACCAATCGCATTCATAAGTTAAAGTTGGACGCGGACCTCCCGATCGTGTTGGCCGGCGGCGTTATCGCGTATCATCCACTGCTCCGTACGCTGCTTGCGGACCGGTTTCAAAAGCCAGTGAGCATTATCGCGAACCCACAATTCTGCGTGGCGTTTGGCGCAGCAATATTCGCACAGCGTCATGCCCACACTCAGCAAGCGGCAATTATCGAATTACCCAAAGTGACCTCCCCAATCCTACCGATACTATCAGAATCCATTGCATGAAAAGTTACCATAATACAGAACGTGGAATAGGAATTACGTTCGATGACATCGTTCTCTTAGGCGGCGCGCGCACACCGTTCGGCGACTTGGGCGGTTCGCTGGCGCGGCTCTCGCCGACCGATCTCGGCATTGTCGCTTCGCGCGGCGCGCTGGAAAAAACCGGCACCGCTCCCGGGGAAATCGATCAAGCTATCGTTGCCAATATTGGCCAGGCCAGTTACGATGCCTATTTCGTGGCGCGGCATATCGGGCTCTATGCCGGGCTTCCAATGGGCGTGCCGGAATTGCAGGTGCAGCGGATTTGCGCATCGGGAATCGAGACCATCGTGACCGGCGCGGAGCAAATCATGCTCGGCAAGGCGGACACCGTGCTTTGCTGCGGCGCCGAAAGCATGTCGCTCGCGCCGACGGCAAGCTTTGGGAACCGCATGGGTTATCATCTTGGGCAAGTCGTGTTTAAGGACATGCTCTGGGAAGCGCTGGATGATACCGCCGTCGGTTTCTCGATGGGGCAAACCGGCGAGAACGTAGCCGAGAAATATGGCATCACGCGCGCCGAAACGGACGCCTTTGCATTGTCTTCGCAGGATCGCGCAGCCAAAGCGCAGAAGCGCGGATTTTTTGATCCTGAAATCGTGGAAGTCCAATCCGCAACGTTTATCGCTGAAGGACTTCAGCCGCGCACCATCCGCGTGGGTAAGAAGGGTTCGGTCATTTCGAAAGATGAGCATATCCGCCCAACAACTGCGGAAGGTCTTGCCGGATTGCCAACGTCGTTCCGGAAAGATGGCGTTCAAACTGCGGGCAATAGCGCGGGCATTGTCGATGGTGGGAGCGCGGTGATTATTAGTTCCATCTCGAAGGCGAAGGGCAGAACGCCAATCACGCGTATCCTTGCCGCAGCTTCGTGCGGCGTCGATCCAAAATATATGGGCATCGGGCCGGTGCCGTCAATAAAGTTACTGCTGGAACTTACCGGCCTCACCGTCGATGATATTGGCCTCGTGGAAATCAACGAAGCCTTCGCCGCGCAAGTGATCGCGAGCGAGCGGCTGCTGGGTCTCGATCACGAAAAAGTAAATATAAACGGCGGCGCGGTCGCGCTTGGTCATCCGTTGGCGGCCACGGGCACGCGGCTCGTGCTGACGGTTGCACGGTCACTACAAGAACGCGGGCTTCGATACGGCATTGCCTCCGCTTGCATCGGCGGCGGACAGGGAACAGCAATGCTGGTCGAGAATTTGGCAATGTAATGTAATGGTGTAGCCGCGATCTTCAGGTCACGGTAGCTTTGTAGCCGTGACTTTTAAGTCACGGTGGCGAAGCGAATAAATTTGAAATATCATTCGCCGTGACCTGAAGGTCACGGCTACACAATATAGAAGTATGGCAGAACTCATTCACTCCTGGCGCATGACCGCGCAAGACGCGGAACTCGTACAGACCTCCATTCCGATACCGGAACTAAAATCGGGCGAAGCCCTCGTGAAGATCGCCGGATGCGGCGTGTGCCATACCGACTTGGGTTTTTGGCATGATGGTGTGAAGACACGCCACCCGCTTCCCATAACATTAGGGCACGAAATCAGTGGCGTCGTGGAAGATGGGCCGCGAGAACTCGTTGGAAAGAGCGTAATTATCCCCGCCGTGTTGCCCTGCGGCGAGTGCGATCTCTGCAAGTCCGGCCGTAGCAATATCTGCCGTAACCAGAAGATGCCCGGTAACGATTTCGATGGCGGCTTTGCATCCCATATTGTCGTGCCGGCGCGATTTCTCTGCGTGGTGCCGGAGGAATTGCTTCATCATCATGACCTCGCAACGCTGAGCGTGATCGCGGATGCAGTCGCGACGCCGTATCAGGCAGTGAAGAAATCGGGACTCGTTGCGGGTGATCTCGCAATCGTCGTTGGCGTGGGCGGCGTCGGAATTTACGGCGCGCTCATCGCAAAGCTCTTTGGCGGAAAAGTACTCGCGATCGATATTAACGACGAGCGGCTGCAAACTGCCTCTGCGATGGGCATTCCAACGACATTGAATGTCAATGGACTCGATATTAAAGCGATCAAGACGAAAGTTCGCGAGATCGCGGCGAATCTCGGCGCTCCTGCCAACGGCTGGAAGATTTTCGAATTCTCAGGAACGAAAGCTGGGCAGGAATTGGCGTTCAATCTTATGACTTACGCATCGACCGTGTCCATCGTCGGTTTTACGATGGATAAACTCGAAGTGCGCCTGAGTAACCTCATGGCCTTCGACGCCGCGATGATCGGGACGTGGGCCTGCAAGCCGGAACTCTATCCTGAGATTCTCGACCTCTTCGCGGATGGCCGGCTTTCGGTCGAACCATTCGTCGAAGTCTTTCCGCTCGACGACATCAATCAAATTTTTCACAACACGCTCGCGCATAAGTACACGAAGCGTTCGGTACTCATACCGAATGGTCACAATCAATGATAGCATCCATGGAACATCTTATCAATCATAATCTCGTGCGAGCCGAATACTCGCATATCCTCTTCGAGAAACGCCCGTGCCGAGCGAGCACCGGCGAACCGATCGACGGCCTATTCAATGCCTGGATCATCTTGAACAATCCGGAGCAATACAATTCGTACACGACCGAGGCCATCAAAGAGGTGATCCTCGCATTTCGTGAAGCCTCCAACGACCGCAGCGTGGTCGCCGTCGTGTTTACCGCAGTAGGCGATAAAGCCTTTTGCACCGGCGGCAACACAAAAGAGTACGCCGAGTATTATGCGGGGAACCCGCCCGAGTACAAGCAGTACATGCGGCTCTTTAACGATATGGTCTCGGCGATTCTGATGTGCGATAAGCCGGTCATCAATCGCGTGAACGGAATGCGCATTGGCGGCGGGCAGGAGATCGGCATGGCCTGCGATTATTCCATCGCGCAAGACCTCGCACGCTTCGGTCAGGCCGGTCCGAAGCACGGCAGCGCTCCCGATGGCGGCTCGACCGATTTTCTGCACCTCTTCGTAGGGATTGAAAGGGCGATGTATTCTTGCACGGTCTGCGAGCCGTGGTTTGCGCATGAAGCATTTCGTAATGGGCTTATCACCGAGGTTGTGCCAGCGACCCGGTTAGATGGCAAATGGATCCCGAATCCACTCGTAGTTACCGAAAAGTGGGTCGACGATGCGAGTGGGCAGATCGTATATGGCACGATGAAGACGGGCGCCGTGCTCGCCGAAGCGAAAGCGGTGATGAAGCGCGCCACCGTCGATCTTTCGAAGCTCGATGAGGCGGTCGAAAAGCTTTGCTTCAAGCTGCTGAATACGTTCCCAAATTGTCTCACCAAGACGCTCGGCTCGGTGCGAAAGAAGAAGCTTGAGCATTGGGATCGAAACAAGGAAAGCAACCGCGAGTGGCTGGGTCTCAACATGATGACCGAGGCCTACGCTGGCTTCAAGGCATTCAATAATGGCCCCAAAGACCACCGGGAAGTGGATTTTATCCGGCTTCGCCAATTGCTCGCCGAAGGCACGCCGTGGACAGAAGAGCTTGTCCATGAAATTTCTCCGCAGTTCCAGCATGCATGATTATGGAACGAATAGCTGAAATTACAAAGAGCCATCCGACCCATCCGTCCGATCAGTCGGATAGGCACTGCATTGGCGTCAAACGCTCCCTTACGAGCGGTTCTCCGGAAGCCTCCTGCGTACAAATTATCCTTGGTGGCAGCAAGGGAAATATTCTCACACGCGAAGCCATGCACGAATTGCGGAGCGCGCTCGGGGAAGCGAAGCAAGACCCGGATGTCAAGGTCGTTCTTTTCATGGGCGAAGGGAAGCATTTCTCCTTCGGCGCGAGCGTCGAAGAGCACAAGCGGGAACACGCGGCCGGAATGATCCACGATTTCCACGAACTAATTCTGGATGTCGCCAATCTTTCGGTTCCCGCGATTGCGGTCGTCTCTGGCTATTGCCTGGGAGGCGCGATGGAATTGGCGCTCGCCACGAACCTGATTTTCGCGGATGAGACGGCAGTCTTCGGACAGCCCGAAATCAATTTCGGCGTGTTTCCGCCGCCGGCGTCGATCCTGTTGCCGCTCAAGCTTGGATATGCGCGGGCCGAAGAGATACTCATGACCGGCGAAAATATTCCCGCCGCGCATGCCGCCGAAATAGGGCTTGTGAATAAATTGTATCCATCTACAGAGGCGCTTCACGAAGGCACGGACGCATGGATCGCCAAGCATCTTCTGCCCAAGAGTGCAAGTTCGCTCCGCCTTGCGATACGCGCGGAACGCTCGGTCTTTGTCGAGACGCTTTGCATACATCTTCCGCGCCTCGAACGGCTCTATGTGGACGACCTGATGTCAACGCGCGATGCCAACGAGGGCATCGCGGCATTCCTCGAAAAACGAAAACCCGATTGGAGTAACGAATAAATGAAAAGGATTAAAACGGTTGGCGTCATTGGCGCCGGAACAATGGGCGCAGCGATCGCGCAAAAATTCGCGCAGGAAGGATTTACTGTTATCCTGAACGACCGCGCGATATCCCACGTCGAACGCGGTATGACCGCGCTCCGAGCGAGCGTTGCCGAAGGCGTGGAACGTAAGTTATTCACTCAGGAAGCGGCGGAGGAAATCATGAGCCGCATCCAGGGTACGGACGTAGGCGCGGACTTGGCCGCCTGCGATCTCGTCGTCGAAGCGATCTTCGAGGACCTGGAAGTGAAGAAGGCCATGTTCGCGCGCCTGAGCGCCATCGTTCGGCCGGACGCAATTATTGCGACGAATACGTCATCGTTTTCGGTTGCCGAACTGGCACGCTCGGTTTCGAACCGCGAGCGGTTTTGCGGGTTACATTTCTTTTATCATGCGGCGAAAAACCGGTTGGTTGAAATCATTCCTGGCGCATGTACTTCTCCCGAAACGGTACAAGCACTTCAGCGTTTCGCATTTGAAACCGGCAAGGATGCCATTATTTGCGCGGACCACCCCGGCTTTGCCGTCAATCGGTTTTTCGTGCCATGGCTGAACGAAGCGGCGAAACTGCTCGAAGAAGGAATCGCGGGCGAAAACCGCTCTGAAGCAGTCGCGCTCATCGATTCCGTTTGCCGAAGCACCTTCCAGATTGGCATGGGGCCGTTCGCCTTGATGAATGCCACGGGCGTTTCGATTGCCTACCATTCCGAACGGACGCTGGAACCGCTGGGACCGGCGTACACTGTTGCAAAAGTGTTGAGAGATCAAGGTTCGAAAAATGTATCGTGGGGAATTGCGGAAACGCAAGCGTCCGCCGGCCCGAATGTCGAGCAAGCGATCCGCGACCGGATGCTCGGCATCGTCTTTTTCGTCTGTGGAGAAATCCTGACGGAAAGCATCTGCACTCTGACGGAACTTAATCGCGGCGCGCGCATCGGGCTTGCCTGGCGCAAGGGGCCGATCGAGATGATGCAGAGCGCTGGCAAGGAAGAAGTAAGGCGCATGGTTCATGCCATCGCAAATCGTTACCAATGCGCCGCGCCCGCCGAATGGGATCGCGCCTTCGTGCCAATGCAGTTCGTCTCGCTTCGCCGATCCGGTAGTTCCGCTACTATCACCATTGAGCGGCCCGAAGATTTGAATGCGCTGAATGAAGATGTGATTTCGCAGCTTTCGAGTTGCTTCGACAAAGCGGAGCACGATCCGAATTGCGACACCATCGTGATTACCGGCAGCGGCAAAGCGTTTGTTGCCGGCGCCGATATTGGATTTTTTATCAAGAATATTCGTAGTGGCCACATCGAACGCATCGTCGATTTCACCGAGCGCGCCCAGCAGGTGTTCGAGCGTATCGACCACTCCCCGAAGCGCGTCATCGCGCTCTTGAATGGCCTCACGCTCGGCGGCGGACTCGAACTCGCGCTCTGCGCCGATGAAATTTATGCGCTCCCCGATGCGCAGTTCTCGTTTCCGGAGACCGGCATCGGTATTTATCCCGGTTTGGGCGGCACGCAGCGCACGGTGCGCCGCACCGGTAGAGGAATTGCCAAATATCTTATCTACACCGGCGAGATGCTGAGCGCCGTGCAGGCTGCGCAGGTGGGCCTGATCGACAGCGTCATTTCCATCGACGAATATTTCGAAATCCTCGCGGGAGCCATTGTTCGGCATCCAGTAGTGGATGGTTTCGAGAATCATCCGTGGGCCGCTATCAATGGGTTGTTTACCGACATCTCGATCGAGAAGTTGATTGGCGACGAGCCGCTGGCAAGCGGGCTTTCCACCCAGGAGATCGACCGGTTCCGCAAGCGGCTCCGGCAGAAAGCGCCATTGGCGCTTCGGACGGCCGAACGCCTCGTCGATGAAGCACGCGGATGCGCCTCGGAGCTGGAATTCCTCCCCAATATCTTTCGGACCAACGATGCGCTCTTGGGGCTTAGCTCCATCGGAAAAAAGGTCACATTCAATGGAAACTGAGGTACAAAAACATCGCGCGCGCGTTTGTGCTTCATGAATTATGGCGTTTTTAGCCAATTTTCGCTATTGTGTCTTTTCGAAATCAGTAGAATGGATTTTGGCGGGATACGTTTAATTTTCATTTTTCTCATTCCCCCAGAAAGAAAGTCTTCGGGTTTTCAAAAGAAAATACAGCCTGCCCTGAGCTTCTCGAATGGGTGCTCATCATAGCCCCTTCTAACATACGCAATAAAAATGGCAATGTCAAGAGGTTCCGAAAGATTTTTGAAAATTTATTTTCGCGCTGAGACCCCGTGTGCATGGAAGCGCCTGCTTCCGTGACCCCCTCACCGGGAAGCAGGCGCTTCCCGGCACACAATCCGCTACAGGTTACCTCATCACCACCATCTTCGCAACCATCTCGGCGCCGCCCGTGCTTTGGAGGCGGCACGAATAAAGGCCGGGCGGCAATGAGTGCGTATCGAACGAAGCCTCGTGCTCGCCAGCGCTCTCCATCTCGCCCACAAGCGGCCTTGTCACAACGCGCTCAAGCGCATCGTAGATCGTGATGCTGACGGAGGATTGCTCACGCAAGCTCACTCTCAGCATCGATGAATGGTTTCAAGTCAACGAACATGGTTCGAAAAGGCTGACTTGGCGGCAATGACTCATCCGGAATGGCGTATTCGAATCCGAAGCTCGCATAATAAGAGGAAATATCATAGTGCGGATCGGAGTCCGTGTCATACGCGGCATCGACGGTGAGAAAACGAACTCCCAATCTCGGAGCGAGGGTCGTCGCAACATAATCGATCGCCCAATACAGTAACCGTTTTCCAGCGCCGCGAGCGCGCTTATCCGCCGCGAGAAGCCCAATTTTTACAGCGGGAAAAGTGGAATACTCTACGTTCTCACTACGAAGCATTTGCTTTGGCTCGAGGTCTTTCCCAAGTACCGTGAGCCGATCGGCTAAAAGAGTAATGTATCCTGCAATCTTGCCATTATCGAGAATTATCCAGCATTGCCCCAAGTGCGATTCGAAATCCCGTGGCACTCTGCGCTTCAGGTGACTCGCGAATTCCGGCCTCTTACACCGAAAACCCCCGGCACATTCAGCATGGGCGGGGGTCCAATGAGTAACTTCAGCGCCGGAAAAATCAGTCAGCGTGAAGCGGCTTTTGCTTTCCATTCTTGTGTGGATGATCGTTCATTCCCGTCGTCTTCGTGCTTCCGAATTTCGCTTCTAAAATATGCCGAATGGTAGCATCGTACTTAGGATTGGTAATCGAGGTACCAGCCTTCATGGCATTCCGAATGCGCTCCGCTTGTGCGCCGGTAACCGGCGTTGAAACGGTGTGTTCAGGGTATTTCATTCTTCCGTCTCTACATTATGTCTGCATTTTTAGTTCATCTCACTCCGCGTTCCCCATTTCATACTTCATACTTCATACTTCATAATTCATACTTGCCCCTACCTCATCACCACCATCTTCGCAACCATCTCGGCGCCGCCCGCAAGTTGGAGGCGGCACGAATAAAGGCCGGGCGGCAATGAGTTCGTATCGAACAAAGCCTCATGCGCGCCAGCGCTCTCCATCTCGCCAAGAACCGGCCGCGCCACCACACGCCCAAGCGCATCGTAGATCGTGATGCTGACGGTGGATTCCCCATCGAGCGAATAATGCAAGGTTACAGAAGCGGAAGCGGGATTGGGATAAGCGCTTATCGTTTGCTCCGCCGGCGTTGCAAATTCAACCGCGTTCGTGCCGAATATCTCCGAAAGCGGCCTTCTCCATGCGAAGGCGGTAGCGTCACCGAACATATCGATAATGCTGTCCGATTGCGCAAAGAGAGTCGAACCGACGACGCCTATATAACCGAAAGAATTATTCGGGGATAATCCATAACTAACACTTCGCCAAGACGCGCCGCTGTCAGTAGAAAGGAAGATTCCACTATCCGTTCCCGCAAAGAGATTTGTTTTATAGGAGGCCACGCTATAGACTGTGAGATCCGTTAAGCCATTATTTTCTTTCTCCCAGCTTGTCCCTTCGTCCATGGAACGGAACACGCCTGCGCCCCAGGTTCCGACAAAGATGAGGGGTGATGCGGTGTTCGTATCGAGCGCAGCCAATGAGAAAAGTGACCCGGATGGTATGCCGTTGCTTTCGTTTGCCCAATTCCCGCCATTGTCTGTACTTCGGAAGATGCCCGAAGCAGTTCCCTCCGCAAAAAGGCGCGGCGCGGAAGCGTTCGAACTGGCTGACACGAGTGTACCGATGCTAACCGTCAAGCCGGTGTTCATTGCTTTCCAGCTTATGCCATTATCGGTGGAAAGAAAAACACCGGCGGCATTGCCATAGGCGGTCGATACAAAGATGAGCGGCGAAGATGCGGTCCCCGCTTCGGCAAAATCAGCGATGATGACACCCTTAGGCAACCCACTATCCGCTTTAATCCAACTTGCGCCACTATCGGTCGAGCGAAAAATTTCACCTGAGCCTAAGTACGTCCCTGCGAGGAGCAAAGGAGCAGAGGTATTTGCGCCGATCACCGTAAGAGCATCGACGTTGAGATTTTCTAAATCGGAACTTGCCAGCGTCCAGTTCTCGCCGTTATCGGTGGAGCGAATAACTCCGGCAAAATAGTTTTCAGCAAAAATGATCGGGGATGAAGTGTTCGTGCCAATCCCCACAAACGCTGCTGCGCCGTTCTTAATGTTCATGCGTTCCCATTGACTGAACGTCGTACGCGCAACGCCAAATGTTATGAAAAGAATGGGCGCTAAAAAAATGAGTTTGTGTTTTTTCATGGAAATTCGTAAAAGTGGTTTTGGTTTATCGTTACTCGACCACGATTGACGTTCGTGTTATGCGGTCGCCGCTTCGAACGATGCAGAAATATGTTCCATGCGCCGCGCCGCTCGCGTTCCAGGTGAAGGTGTGCGAGCCGGCATTCAACTCGCCATCGTAAATCCGCGCGACCTCCGCGCCCAGCAAATTGACGATTGTTACTTCCGTAGCGCCGGACTCCGCGGAGGAAAACGAAATCGTTGCTTTGCCAAAGCATGGATTTGGGTATGCGCTAATCGACTGCTCCAACGACGGCGCAAGCGCAACCGCATTCGAGCCGAGCATCTCCGAAAGTGGGCGCCGCCAAACGCCACTTGCTGTTCCCGCAAAGAGATTCGAGCCTTTCACTGCAAGCCGACCTGCAAACTGGGAATTGAAAGTAGGATCGTTTGGCAATCCGGTGCTTACCGAAGTCCAGCTTGTGCCGTTGTTTGTCGAGAGAAAAACGCCATCTATACCTGCGGCAAATAGATTCGTACCATTCACGGCAAGGTCAAGGATGGCAGCTTTTGGCAGCCCATTACTTGCCGCGCTCCAACTTGTACCATTGTTGGTGGTAACGAAAACGCCGCTGTCCGTTCCAACGAAAAGATTTGTACCGATTGAAATAAACGCATTAATGTTGCCGTTAGCGACGCCTGTATTCGCTGGCTCCCAGCTTGTGCCATTGTCGCTTGAGCGAAAAATTTCACCACTCACAGCCTCGGTACCTGCAAAAAGCATTGGCGAAGATGTGTTCGCGCCGCTCAGTGCAAAGGTCGAAACAATAGTGCTGCTCGTGAGGCCATTATTCGCCGCTGACCAGCTTGTGCCGTTGTCGGTCGAAAGAAAAACCCCACCCCAAGTACCTGCAAAGAGATTCGAGCCACTTACCACAAGTGCAATGACATAATTATTTGTCAGCCCGATGCTCGCGGAAGTCCAGTTTGTGCCGTTGTCATTCGAGCGAAAAACACCGTTGTTATATGTTCCCACAAAGAGCATCGGCGCTGATACGATTGGATCGCTGGCTACAATAGCATCGATATACTGATAGTCCCCCATCAAGCCACTACTCGCATTCGTCCAACTTGTGCCATCATCCGTCGAACGATAAATGTCGAAATAATCGGTACCCAGACCGTAGAAGTCTGTTCCGGCAAAGAGATAATTTCCGATTACGGCCAGGGTATTTACATCATTGTTAGCAGTAGGCGGGCCGGTATTCGCTACCGTCCAATCCTCGCCGAGGTCGGTCGAGAGATAAACGCCGCCTCCGCTATTAGTCCCTGCAAAAAGCTTCGGCGAGGAGCTATTCGTATCGCTCACGGCTAGCGCATCCACCTGATTATCCGTTAAACCGGTATTGACCGGAATCCAGTTGGCGCCATTGTTGAACGAGCGAAAAATACCACCTTGAGTTCCCGCGAAAATGTTCGTTCCCAATATTGCAAAGGACCAAACTTCGAAGCTTGTAAGGCCAGTATCGGGCCGAGTCCAGTTTGCGCCGTTATTCGTTGATAGATAAATGCCAGTGGTGGTTCCGGCAAAGAGATTCGTTCCAATTGTTGCAAAGCAAACGACAAACGTGCCGGTGAAGCCGTTATTTACAGCCTTCCAATTTGCTCCACTATCCGTGGAAAGAAAAATCCCGCTGTACGTTCCGGCAAAGAGATTCGTACCACTCGCCAACAAGGCATCGATGCTATCGTTTCCCAAACCGTTACTGGCAGGCGTCCAGTTTGCGCCGTTGTTCGTAGAGCGAAACACGCCGGCACCACGAGACCCGGCAAAAAGATTAGCACCGTTCACGGCGAACGCCGAGATATTCATGTTCGTCAGCCCATTACTCTCGGGCGACCAGCTTGAGCCATTGTTCGTCGAGCGAAACACTCCACCGCCCCCGGTTCCCGCAAAAAGATTAGCACCATCTACGGTGAAGGCAGCCACATAAGCCGTCAATCCGGAATTGATGTCGATACAACTTCTGCCGTTATTGGTCGAGCGATACGTTCCATCCCCCCCCTCGAAGAGATTCGAGCCACTCACGGCGAGAGCCGTGATGGTTCCTCCGGATGGATTTGCCTGAACCCATTGCGCGCTCGCATTTGGAGCGGCGAACAAGATAATCAAAGTGCTGAGTAAGCCAAGTAGAATCCAGTAAGATGTTTTCATGGTAATAATCGATAAGAAAGTCCTAAATTGAAGATGTTGTGTATGTTTTGCGGCGTCGTGTAGGTCGCGGAATTTAGCTGTTCTCTCGAATAAGTAAAGACCGCATTTAAATTATCCCACTCGTTCCACTCGAGGCCAGCCGAGGCGCGCCAGAGAAATCCCGCGCTCGGTTTGCTCGCAAAAGCCGTGATAAATGGCTCGATGCCGAAATACTTAAAATCGTTTGCATGGAATGTGTAGTATAGCCCCGGCAGCGAAATCGGATCATCGGAGTTGTGCCAGATGGTATGGTGAACGAATGTCGTTTGACCCGTGGCGGGATTAAAGACAGCTATTGTCGTTGTCGTTGAAGATAACCGCCGATAAACATGCCGCGAATACCCAATCCCCGCTTCCTCGAAGCGGTCGAAGCGGTAGCCCAGTTGGTAATTCAGGTCGTCTGTGCTCGTTGCGGCGAATTCGGGATGCGCGGGATCGGCGGGAATGTTCGATTGCTCGAATTGAACGGAGAATGTCACGCCCGAATAATCGAGCGGCGGCTCGACATAGTGCAAACGCATGGGGCGAATGCCAACGGAAATGAAATTCTCGCTCGGCACCGCGCGCGCCGGTTCCTTGGGTTCCACGGATGTAGCGTAAACTTCAGTTTGCGATCCGGCCATCGCGCGTGTAGCGCGAACTTCAGTTTGCGATCCGGTGGGGGGATCGCAAACTAAAGTTTGCGCTACACGGCCTGTCCATCGAATTTGAGCGATTGAAAATTGCTGGGACGGAACGGGCGCTGCGAACGCTTGATTCGTTGCGGAAACCGTTGGCGTTGCCGAACCAATCGCAGAAAATGCGAGCCACGCGCCGCCGCCTATTAAAAGCAAACTTGCGAACACCGTGGCTGCAAAATACCGGTGAACGAAGAGCGCCAGATCGAGCCGAACGGAATCCAATAGCGCGAGCGGACGAAAACCGGAAGCGTCCTTCGAGCGCAAAGCCGCGGCAAATAATTCGCGTGTATTGCGCGGCGGCGCTTGGCCATCGATGAGGAGGCGCAGCTTATCGCGTAGTGTTGATGGCTTATTCATGCGCTGCTACTGCAAAAAGATGGATGTTCAAATGATCTTCGATCTTCTCTTCGTTTTCGGAGCTGTCTTGCTTTTTTTCCCATTCGCCGGAGTCTTCGGGAACTCCGAGCTTCTTCGCCAGTTCGAGTCGTCCTCGCCGCAGCCTGGATTTCACGCCGGAGAGCGAGCCGCCCTGAATCGCGCGAATTTCTTCGAGCGAAAATCCGGAAATCTCGAAGAGCATCACGGCTTCGCTCTGCTTCCTGGGCAGCGATGCGATCGCTTCCCGCACGAGCCGCGCTTCCATCGAATCTTCCGGCGATTTGTTGTTCGTGGCAATCTCACCGGCGCTTTCGGCGTCCATGCGTTCGAACCATTTCGCGCGCCGCTTTCTATGCCGCTCGATGCGCGTGGCCACCGTAAAGAGGAAACTCGTGAATGCACGCGGTTCCCGAATCGTATGGAAGCGCTCGTAGGTCGCTACGATGGTCTCGCTCATGAGGTCCTCGGCATCGTCGCGGTCGCGCGTCATGGCCAGCGCGAAGCGCCAGAGCCGGTCGCGGACCGGCTCGAAAAGCTCCAGGAATTCATCCTGCTTCGTTCTGGACATGCGCGTAATGGAGGTAGGTGGAATGGAATGGCTCGAAAGTTTCATCGGGACGTTTGACAAACACCGGCATCTCTCGAAGGTTACCAATCGGGACTACTCAAAAACTACTCAGATGCTGGAAAAGATTCTCATTCTACCGAAGCAGGGAAAAAAGCGTACCGCGACCTCCCTCCAAACGATCAAAGCCCGAGTAGCCTCTGAATACCTGGATGCTACTGAGCCACAGCGGTACATCGAGCGTGCCGAGGCACTGCATCGGGCCGGGCATTTGGATGACGACGTTCTTCGCGATGTTATGGAAGAGGTTGAACGACTCGAATACTTCAATCGACTGCGAAGACTTCGGGAGAATATTCATCAAATGTCCGAAGCGATTTTTGAGCAATACCCTGTTACAGGCGTCAGAACGCGAGCGCCCATTATCTGACGAATTTTCCCGCCGATCTAAACACTGAGAACGAAGATGTTACACGCAAACCTGGACTTGCACAGGCAGTTTCAAGAAACTCTCTCGGAGTCTGACCGCCAGCGGTTGGATGAAGACCTCACGGCGTTTGCCAAAGAGAGCGTTGCTGGGCGATTGCTGCGCGAGAGTCCCGAATCATTGCGCCGTCTCCTCTCGGAAAGGCCGGATTTCTCCGCTTCTCTTCCAGTGGGCTTTAGTCGAACGCGAACTCAACCTGCTGAAGGAGGAGGTTGAATCGCGAAATGCGCGAAACCGGGTGAAGCGCTAAGAAGTAGGGAATCGCCGCTGCAAACCCCTTGCGCGTGCAAGATGCCGTGCGCCGCAAGCATCATCGCGGCGGCGAGCAAGAAGGGGCATCCACCATATTGTTTCATAGGCGTGAGTGAAAAATGTGATTCTCGTGTCGTTTCGTCGGTTATCGAAATCGTATCGAATTATCATCTTCCCTCCGTCTTAATGAGTGGACAGTAATCGTTGTTTTTGATACTCGATAAAACTACCGTGCCATCGAGTGCGATGGCCGGGACACCGAGATGAATAGGCAGAATATGCTGCTGTCACGCTGAATCTACTTCTACTATTTCACCACTACGAACCGCCGCGTTTGCACAAAGCCGTTCGCCGAGGCGCGGAAGAGGAGCGCACCCTCCGGAAGATCGCGTGCGGAGAGCGTGAGCTGGGCATCCGTTGTCTCGCCACTTGTGATGGTTCGTCCAAGCACATCGTCGATCTCATAGTGAACTGGCCAGCCCTCGGGCTTCGTGAAAGCAATGTGGAATTCATCGCGGGCAGGATTGGGTATGATGCGGCCGAACGCGATGGGAACGCCCGATAACTCCTGTCGTAACAGATCCCCGCCGCAACGATAGACATACCGATACGATTCGGCGCTTGCTTGAATCGAGCTAATACACGGTCCCGGCAGCCCACACGTATCGTCATACTCTACGCTGGTGAGCGAGAGCATCGTGGAATCGCTTTTTGTCAGATAGACTCGGAACCGCAATTGCGCGATCAGCCCGGTATCGCAGTGACTTGTTTTGAACCACTGCATTAGCATTCCTTCGACCGCCTGCGCGCTGTCGAGCGTAACGCTGGTATCGGTTGAACCGAGATAGGCCAGCCCATCATCGTTATGCGAAAGGGTGAAGTGGAGCGCGGTGATACAAGGTGGGAGTGAATCGGTGATTCGGATTCCGAAGACCACGGTGTCACCGCCATTGCCAGATACCGGACCGGTGGGTGGGATGATTTGCAGAAAAGGGGTAATCAGTTTCCGACCCGCG
The DNA here is from genome assembly GCA_035686785.1 of Kapaibacterium sp. (SeqCode). Classification (GTDB taxonomy): domain Bacteria; phylum Bacteroidota; class Ignavibacteria; order Palsa-1295; family Palsa-1295; genus PALSA-1295. The sequence goes on along the minus strand of DASRZC010000184.1, from coordinate 4,127 downwards.
AAGAGATGGAATGCAATGGGCGCCTCGGAGCAGGAGTCTTCTATATCGTACGTTGCGCTGTATGTTCGCGCGGTGCCATCGGTTGTGACCGTGACCGGAACTGTCACCGTTTGTCCCGGAGCTACGAGGATGCTATCCGGCAATGGCGTAAACGCATTGCTCGCGCTCGAAAGGATATGTAGCGTTTCCGGCACCGAATCGTGATTCGTAATTATAACATTGCGAGTATAGACCACGCCGGAATCCGCGCAGATAGCCGTATCGGGAGAGGTCGATAACGCAAAGTCGTGCGAAGGCCGGACAACCGTGATCGCTTGGGAAGCGGCCGAACATCCGTTCGAATCCGCAATCGTAACGATGTAGGAGCCTGCGTTCGATACGATAATGCTGTCGGTAGTGTCGCCCGTCGACCAGAGATAGCTCGTTGCGAATGAGGATTTCAAAGTAGCAGTAGAACTCGAGCACAGCAAAAGCGTATCGTTCGTGGCAGTCGGGATCGCTGTAATTTGAGGTATGGATATAGCATACGTGTTGACCGTATCGAACGCGCTGTTGCTGCAACCATCTGGAGCGGTAACGGCGACCCGATACCATCCCCCTGTCGATACACGGATACGTTGGGAGTCGCTGATCGCTGCACCAGTCGAATCGAACCACTCATAAGACATACTATCTGGCCGAGCGGTGAGTAAGGTATCGGACTCGCCGCACATCTTGATGATTCCGCGCGGGAGGATGGATGCGACAATTGGTGGACTGACGCTAACGATTACCGCGCTCGACACGGCGGAACATCCATGCTGGTCCGTTCCTGTTACGGAATAGCTTCCGCTACCGGATACCGTTATGCTTTGCGTGGTATCGTTTGTCGGGTTCCAGAGATAATGCGCGAAACCGGGTGAAGCGCTAAGAAGTAGGGAATCGCCGCTGCAAACCCGCTGCGAGTCCGAAGGTATCGTACGAATCTGAAGAGCGGGTAGCACGACCACCTGTACCGAATCCGAGCGCCCTTCACACTCGCCCGATTTTACATCGGCATAATATAATCCCGAAGTGGTGGCAACGATCGAATCCGCCCGGCCTGTGTTCGGATACCAAATCACCGAATCGTATTTGCCCGCGAAGAGCGTAATACTTTGCCCGAAGCAGAGCGTATCCAGCCCGCTCGCCGTAAGGTGCGGATGGAGCAGATTGGAAACCGTAATGCTCACCGAATTCGAGACTCCGGTACATCCTTGATCCGTTGCTCGAAAATGATAGACACCGGATTTCGTGACGCGAATGCTGTCGGATGTTTCCCCATTCGGAGACCACACGTACCCGGAGTATTTTCGATCGGCGCGAAGGATCGCCGTATCGCCCGGACACAAGCTCGTACGCGAAGTAATTACTTTCGGCGTCAGGGAGTCAGCCGTGATGAGAATGGAATCCGAAATCGCGGAGCAACCATTTGCGTCCGTCACTACTACTTGATATGAACCGGGCTGGGTCACTCGGATACTCTGTGACTTTTGCCCTGCCGGAAACCACGAGTACGTGGAATACCCATTTCCAGCCATGAGCGTTACCGTGTCTCCGATGCAGAGGGGATTCGAACCGGCAATGGTTATCTTCGGCTGCATCGCCGATACGGTCGAGACAAGGATCGAAGCGGTTCCCATACAGCCATTCAGATCTTCGACAGCAACGTGGTATGTTCCGGCGGAATCAATGGTCATAGTCCCTCCGTGATGCCCACCGCCCCAATCGACCGATTGAAACGTCCCGCCCGTAACCCGAAGCAGAACGCTATCCTTCTCGCCCTGGCAGAGTCCTGGTTTGCTTGCCACAATGACTGGCGCCGGCACGGGATAGTTCTTCACCGTGTCCCAGTGCGACCAGCCCCAACATCCATTCGCATTCTGCGTTTGTACCCGATAAATTCCCGGAGTGCGAATGATGATGCTTGGGGTAGTGTCCCCAGTGCTCCAAAGGTAAGGTTTATTGGAAGAGGAGTAAAGCGTTAACGTATCGCCCACGCAGAACCCTGCCCGGCTTGTTATCACCGGAACGGGCAGCGCATAAACCGTTACTGTCATGGAATCCGAATTCACCCAACAAATGCGGTCGTCGGAGCCTTGAACAAAATACGTTCCCGATTTGCGGACGACGAGGCTGTCCGTCGTGTCCGAAGTGCCCATCGTTGACCATTGATAGTGCGCGTATTGCAGATTAGGTTTGAGCGTTACCTTCCCGGAATCGCAGAACGAGGTCGGGCCGTTCGCGGCGAGCGTTGGATAGACGGGCGGGCCTGCATGAATAATATTCGCGGCAGCCTGAGAGAGTACCCACGATGGCTCCGCCGTGTAGGTGGCCGTGGAAGGCGTGGGAACTTCCTGCGCCGCTACGATGAGAAACAAGCTGTCGCAGGGAGAGGCGGGAAGCGCGATGGTTCTTGACCACGTAGCCGATGCCGCCGAATCGACCAACCGCCAGGGCGTTCGCTCACTTCGGAGGTACAACCGAATTTTATTTCCATTGCCTGTCCCGGTCAGTGTTAAAGTTCTCGCGGCGACCCAACTCGTTGTGTCCGTCGTCGGGCCGGTGTATTGCGAGGCATCGGATGGCAGAACGGTTGGCGTCGAGGATAATGTCCCATCGAGCCTCACTCTGCCGGAACCGCCGGCGCCACCATCCTGCCCACTCGATCCCGTTTGCCCATTTCCGCCCAATCCACCTCCGACAATTAAGTCTTGGATTGTTAACCCAAGTTTTGAGCTAACCAAGAGTGCGCCTCCACTACCTCCTCCGCCTGCACCATTGTTCTGACTTCCAGCATAATCTTCGCCATTTCCACCAACTGAACTCAATGCGGTCAATGCTAGAGAAAGTCTGCTGAATAAACTCATGCACCCTCCGCCACCGCCGGCTGTCCCGGCACCGTAGAGTGGGTTTGACCCCTCTTCGTTAACATTACCTCCACCTCCGCCGCTTCCGCCGGACAATGGAATAGTACAATTGTTGCCACAAATATAGCCTCCACTACCCGGCCCTCCATCAAAGCCCAAGGTGGTATAACCTCCCCCGCCTCCGCCGCCATTGTATTCACAACACCACATTGGGCCTCCTGCACCTCCTCCATATCCTGGTATCTCAATACTTATACCGTTACTACCTTGGCTTCCACCGAAGCCGAAGGGATTTCCTGTACCGCCGCCGCCACCCTCATTAGATGGACTTGATGGCCCACCAAGAGCGCCATTTAGTGAATTCTGTCCGCCTCCTGTGCCGATTCCTGCTGGCCTGTCACCGCATCCAGTGCCCCAATCCGCATTTCCACCGCCGCCTGTATAGCCGCTGCCCCCGGTTGTGCCACAGGTTAAACCATTTCCGCCTCCCCCGCCGCCTGGCCCGCCATCGACGCCATTCGCATCCGCGCTGAGTGTTGCGGTACTCGCCAACGTTACCGGTCCTTTCGCTATAATGACCGCCGGAAGAAATCCCTGATTGCCCGTTGTGTATGGATCGCAGTCGGTCACGTCAATTGTGTAAGTACCCGTCCCATTCAAAATCATGCTATCGACGATCATCGCCCCGCGCTTCGAGCGCGTGCCCCACGCGCCGCCGGAGCCAATGACTCCCACCGTAGAAACCGTCCCAAAATGCTGCGGCTGGACAATGAAGAATGTATCGGCGTTGGAACTAAACGCATTTCGAGTGAACCGGAACGGAATTTTGATTCCCGACCGCCAGTCGGTCGAAGTCGCAGTGACCCCCGGCATCACGAAGACCTGTGTGGCGATCATCTTGCCGTTCCAGCTTATAACGCACGGGCCGAATTTTACTTTCGTCGTGTCAATCGCGTTCACGCAACCGACGTGAATGGAGTCCCCCGCGTTGTTCGGGTATATGCCATCGTATCCGAAATTATTATTCGCGGTGGCGGGACCGATGATCTCGATGTACGTATTCATTCCGGGCGTGCCGATGTCGGAAATGATGTAAGAGATGGTCTGAGCCTGAAGCGCGCCGACCGCAAGGAAGCTCAGCGCCGCGATAAGGAGTACACGCATAAAAAATACCTCGATTGTTTGATTATTGTCTATCCGTTATTGTACTACCTCGATAATTTTCTCAACCGTCCGTCC
>DASRZC010000183.1:0-5836 GCA_035686785.1 Kapaibacterium sp. (SeqCode) | reverse complement strand
GTTTCCTCGAATAAGATCGAGGTCGCCGCGGGTGTGCCGGGACTTTATACCGTGAAGTCCAACGGCGGCGTGACCGCGTAATCCGATTCTTTTTAAAGAAATATAAATCCCCGAAGCGGCGCTTCGGGGATTTTTTTTTTTGGATGGCAACTTAATGGAGCCGGCCGTTGTACTAAAAGTACAATGACTGACAAAGAATACTTCAAGCGGCTTCACGAAGCACTGGACTCCTTTGCGGCGAAGCATTCGGGCAAAGAGAAAGCCCGTGCCATGCTGAGAAGTATTGGTGTGCTGGATGAGGACGGCAATATCACTCCGCCGTTCCGTGAGGAACCGGAAACATTCTCTCGCAATGGTCATAAACAGGCCGCACCTGATTCTCGCCTACCACGGGTGTGGCCGGGCCGTTCGTGACGCGGTGGTTCGGGGGGAACGCTCCCTCGAACCCAGCCGGAACGAATATGACTGGCTCGGCGCTGGCATTTACTTTTGGGAACATAGCTACGAACGCGCCCGGCAATGGGCGGAAGCTCGTCACGCGAATCCGAAAGGCACTACACGCATTCAGGAGCCGTCCGTTTTAGGAGCTGTCGTAATGCTGGGCCATTGTCTGGACTTGCTGGACAGCCGGTATCTCAGCATAGTCAAAGATGCCTACGATAAATTCCTTCCCTCTCTCCAAAATGCGAATGTTCCCCGGAATATCGGCGGCGCTGACAACGTGCTTCGAAATTTAGATTGTGCTGTCATTCGGTATCTTCACCAAACCGTAAAGGAAGATGGACTTCCACCGTTCGACACCGTGCGGAGCGTATTTTGGGAGGGCGAGCCACTGTACCCGGACGCGGGCTTTCGAACGAAGAATCACATTCAGGTTTGCGTGGTCAACCCGGAGTGTATTCGCGGCTATTTCATTCCCGCGGAAGATCGTAAGGACAAGAAAGGATAGTGGATATTCGATCATGGAAATTCCGTTGCCACCCGAACAGAATAATCCCTCGACCTGGTATGGCCCCGATTGGATTGGCCGGGAAGATGAGTGGATCATCCCATTTTCGCCGCAGGAAATTACAGAATTGGAAGCGGCGGCAGAGCAGTGGGATGCAGCACATAAATCTGGAAATATCGAAACCATCATTGTCCGGGATTTCAAGCTCCCAACACTTGCCCCAAAACTATTAGGACTTCGAGAGGAATTAATTCATGGGCGCGGGTTTGCTCTTCTGCGTGGGTTACCCACCGCCAACTACACCGAGCGTGAAGCGGCTATTGTTTTTTGCGGTCTTGGTTCGCATCTTGGTCTCGCAAGGCCGCAAAATGCGCAGGGGCATCTCCTCGGGCAGGTGCGCGACATGGGCATGACGAGCCGGGACCCTAACGTCCGCGTGTATCAGACAAAGGAACGCCAGACCTTTCACACCGATTCGACGGATGTTGTTGGCTTGCTCTGCCTGAGTACTGCAAAATTCGGCGGACTATCGCTTTTAGTAAGTTCCAGCACCATTTTCAATGAAATGCACAAGCGCCGGCCCGATCTGCTCCAACTTCTCATGGGACCAATCGCAACGGACCGCAGAGGCGAAATCCCCAAAGGAATGCTCCCTTATTATTCGATCCCGGTGTTTAATTATTACGAAGGCTATCTATCGGCCATTTATCAGCGGCAGTATATCGATTCCGCACAGCGGTTTCCCGACGCGCCCCGGCTCACTCCCGAACACACCGAAGCTTTGAATTTATTCGATGAGCTTGCCAACAGCCCAGAACTTAATTTTTCCATGAAGCTTGAAAAGGGCGATATGCAATTCGTCTATAATCACACCCTGCTGCACGACCGCACCGCCTTCGAGGACTGGCCGGAACAAGCTCAAAAACGCCACTTGCTCCGCCTCTGGCTCAGCATCCCCGGCGACCGGCCGCTGCCCGAAATATTTGCGGAGAAATTCGGCAGCGTGGAGATTGGGAACCGGGGAGGGATCGTGGTCGAGAAATAATTCTTAATTCTTCATTCTCAATTCTTAATTGTCAAAAGAGGCGCCGCCCAGATTCGAACTGGGGAATGGAGCTTTTGCAGAGCTCTGCCTTACCACTTGGCTACGGCGCCGGAAAATGTAGGGACGTGCCGCGCACGTCCTGGCGAACGAGCATCGGAATACGATTTATAGAGATCAATGGTTTCCCGCGACGCCGGGAATAGGACGTGCGCGGCACGTCCCTACGCCTTATCCGGTGATGATCTTTTTGTTCAGCACTTCGCCGTTCGCGCCAATCTCATACACGATCGGCACGCCGGTCGCGATATTGAGTTGGAGCACTTCTTCTTTCGTGAGTTGGTCTAATTCCATCACGATGGCGCGGAGCGAATTCCCGTGCGCGCAGACGAGCACGTTTTTCCCGGCGCTCCCAAGCGGAAGGATCTTCGAATGGAAATAAGGAAGCGTCCGCGCCGCCGTATCTTTCAGGCTCTCGCCACCGGGCGGACGCACATCGTAGCTGCGGCGCCAGATATGCACTTGCTCCGCGCCGAATTTTTGCGCCGTCTCTTCTTTATTTAACCCTTGCAGATCGCCGTACATGCGCTCGTTGAGGGCGGCGTCTTTCTCGATAGGGACCTTCGGCTGTCCCGCCGCCTTCAGCGCGATTTCGAGCGATTCGATCGCGCGAATGAGCACGGAGGTGAAGGCGCGGTCGAACGGCACGTCGCGAAGTAATTCGCCCGCATGGCGGGCTTCTGCGCGGCCTTTATCGGTGAGTGGAATATCGACCCACCCGGTAAACCGGTTTTCGAGATTCCATTGCGATTCGCCGTGGCGAAGTAAAACGATTTTGCCCATGTCGATCAATACGTTCTTTTTCGCGACCAATACAGCAGCGGAAAAATCGCTATGAATACCGTGTAGAGCGCCCCGACCGCGCCGTAGCGGAATGCGAAATCTCCAAACGTTATTGCGGATCCGCGCGTGATAAGAAAATAGTATAGAAAATTATTGATGACCGCTGCCATCAAGGTAAGCACGAGGAACGGCCAGTTGCGAATGTTTTGCTCGATGCGCTCGCTGTTGAAAAAATAGCCGATCGAAAAGCAGGCTGCCGTCTTCGAAAGCGCCTGCGCGCCCAGGATGCTGCTCGAAACAATATCGAGCGCGAGTCCGAGGACGAAGCCGCCGATCTCGCCGACGAGCTGGCCTTCGCGCATGGTCACCCACACGAGAAAGATGAGCAGGAAATCCGGCGAGACGCCCGCGATCGAAAGAAAGCGGCCCACCAGCACCTGAACGATGATGATGAGAATGCCAATTCCAGTATAGGTAAGATATTGCATCGCGCGCTACCTGGCCTCTCCTTTCTCTTCGGCTTGCCCTTTGGCTTCGAGCGCAAGGCGCTCGCGCTCTTTCGCAATATCTTTTTGAATTACATAGACGTGCTCGACGCGATAAAAATCGACCGACGGCATGACCATCACGCGGCGAAAAAGGGAATTGGCTTCGGGCGCAATGCTGTCAATAGTTCCAATCGCCACGTCCGCCGGAAAAAAGGAGGAATATTCGCTGGAGACGACAAGGTCGCCAAGCTGCACATCGAACGCCTTTGGAATATCGCGCATTGTGAGGGATGGCCCGCCTTCCCACGTGATAATGCCTTCAACACGGGTTCGCGCAATCTTGGCCGCGATGCGTAAGTCGGTATTGAGAAGCATTTGAACGAGCGCGAAATTTTCACTCGTGGCATAAATGCGGCCCACGAGTCCGGCATCGGTGACGACGGCCATCCCCGGCAGAATGCTGTCCTTCGCGCCAAGATTGATCGTGAGCATGTTCCGCTGGAACGTCGTCGTTTTACCAACCACTTCCGCAGCCACTAATTTCCACTCGGGATGCGGGGCGATTCCGAGCAACCGGCGGAGTTCCCGGTTCTCGACTTCCGACCGGCGCAATCTCCCGACCTCCGCCGCTAATTCAACGGATTTTGCTTCGAGTTCTTTGTTCTCGTGAGCGAGCGCGATGGGATTCGGTATCCAGGCATACGTCGATTGAATCGCGCCGACCAAGCCCGTCGCGAAGGCGCGTAGCGGCATCACGTCCGTCGTCCGCGAGACGGCGATCATCGTGAGCGCCGCCGCGACGAAAAGCGTCAGCGCGACGTACTCTTTGAATGCGATGAGGAAATCTAAGAATCTTCGCACGAGTAATTACGAATTACGAATTACGAATTACGAATGAGTAACAAAACTCTATTCAATAATTCGTAATTCGTAATTCGAAATTCGTAATTAATAGCGCCTGCTCTTGATGAGCACTTTCATATACTGCGATAAATTTTCGAGCACTTTTCCGGTGCCCCGAACGACGGCGGTAAGCGGGTCGTCCGCGACATGCACCGGCAAATTCGTTTCGAGCCGCAGGCGTTCGTCGAGTCCTTTTAAGAGCGCGCCGCCGCCGGAGAGCATCATGCCGCGATCGAGAATATCCGCCGACAGTTCCGGCGGTGTTCGTTCCAGGCTTACTTTCACGGCTTCCACGATTTGATTCACCGGATCGGCCAGTGCTTCGCGCACTTCCGTGGAACTTACCTCGATTGTTTTGGGAATGCCCGCGACCAAATCGCGGCCTTTCACTTCGACCATCAATTCTTCTTCGAGCGGCATCGCGCTGCCAACCTGGCATTTAATTAGTTCTGCCGTTCGCTCGCCGATCAGGATATTATAGTTCCGCTTAAAAAATTGCATGACCGCCATCGTCAGCTCATCGCCCGCGACTCGAATCGATTCCTGATTCACGATTCCCGAAAGGGCGATGACGGCGATTTCCGTCGTGCCGCCGCCAATGTCGATGATGATGTTGCCGACCGGCGCTTCGACATCGAGGCCAATGCCGATCGCGGCGGCCATTGGCTCCGCGATGAGATGGACTTCTTTCGCGCCGGCGTGCTCGGCCGAATCGCGCACGGCGCGCTTCTCGACTTCCGTGATTCCCGATGGCACGCTAATGACGATGCGCCGCGAAGGAAGCCACGAAGGATGCACTTTTTTGATGAGAGCGCGAAGCATTCCTTCGGCGATTTCGAAATCGGCAATGACGCCATCTTTCATCGGGCGGATGGTTTGAATATCCCGGTGTGTGCGGCCCACCATCGCCTGCGCTTCGCGGCCAATGGCAACGATTTTTTTCGTCGGCGAATCGAAGGCGACGATGGAAGGCTCGTTCAGGACGATGCCTTTGCCCTTCATATAGATGAGCGTATTGGCCGTCCCAAGATCGACCGCAATATCCGCGCTAAAAAGGCTAATCATGTAGTGTAGCCGTGACCTTCAGGTCACGGCGAATTCAAGAATATTTGTTGTACGCACCGTGACTTGAAAGTCACGGCTACCCTTAGTGATGAAAATGTCTAATTCCGGTCATAACGAGCGCAATGCCCCGTTCCTCGGCGGCTTGAATTACCTCGGCATCACGAATCGAGCCGCCTGGTTCGATTACCGCAATCGCACCAGCGTTCGCGGCCTCGACCATGCTATCGGCGAACGGATAAAACGCATCGCTGGCTACGAAGGAGCCTTCGAGCGGCAGTCCATGCCGGTGAGCATGTTCTATCGCGATGCGTGTCGCTTCGACGCGCGAGGTCTGTCCTGCCCCTAATCCCAGCGTCCGCGCGAAGCCGTTCTCCTCTCCGCAGAACGCAATTGCATTCGATTTCAGGTGCTTCGCAATCTTCATAGCGAAGGGCAGCCCGCGCCGCATGGTTTCCGAGACTGGATGTGTAGTAACAGAAGTTAGCGCGGAATTGGTCACGAATTCGCTATCCGGTGTTTGCAAAAGTACGCCGCCAACAACGGAGC
>DASRZC010000182.1:0-25541 GCA_035686785.1 Kapaibacterium sp. (SeqCode) | reverse complement strand
AATGAGTGGTGTCGATATGGGCGGCAAAGCGGTCCGCAAAGGCGCAGTCGATGCCATCGCCCGGCTTGCCGGAAGTGACGGTTTGCACGCCGAGGTGAACGCGCAGGTCGAACGAATCGCAAAATCAGGCGGAACGCCTCTCGCCGTTGCGGAAGATGGCCACGTGCTCGGCATCATCCATCTCAAGGACATCGTGAAGCAAGGAATGCGCGAACGGTTCGACCAGTTGCGCGCGATGGGAATTAAAACCGTGATGATTACGGGCGATAATCCACTTACGGCACGCGCGATTGCGAGCGAAGCCGGCGTCGATGATTTCCTGGCCGAAGCGACACCCGAAACGAAGATGGCGCTCATTCGGAAGGAGCAAGCGTCCGGCAAACTCGTCGCGATGACGGGCGATGGAACCAATGATGCCCCCGCGCTGGCGCAGGCGGACGTTGGCGTCGCGATGAACACCGGCACGATGGCCGCGAAAGAGGCGGCGAATATGGTCGATCTCGATAGCAACCCGACGAAGCTTATCGAAGTCGTTGAAATTGGCAAGCAGCTACTCATGACGCGTGGCGCGCTCACGACGTTCAGCATTGCTAACGATGTTGCGAAATACTTCGCGATCATTCCCGCGATGTTCATGGCCGCGTTCCCAGAACTTCGAGCGCTCAACATCATGGGACTCCATTCGCCCGAAAGCGCGATTCTTTCCGCCGTGATATTTAACGCGCTTATTATTATCGCGCTGGTGCCGCTGGCGCTTAAGGGAATTAAATACCGTCCGCTCGGCGCGGCGGCGGTTTTGCGCCGCAACATTTTGGTCTATGGCCTGGGCGGCGTTATCATTCCGTTTATCGGCATCAAGGCCATCGACCTAATCGTATCCTCCTTCGGATTCTAAAAATGCACCTAATCGAACGATAGTGTTCACCGTCATTGCGAGGAGCATTCGGCGACCGAAGGGAGCCGAACGCGACGAAGCAATCTCACCATTGAGATTGCTTCGTCGCGCGAATCTCCCGTTGGTCGATTCGCGCTCCTCGCAAGGACATCTTAAAAAACTTTTATGACAAAGACCATTATAACCTCCATCCTCCTGACCGTCGTGCTAACGGTGCTCGTAGGAATTATCTATCCGCTTGCGATGACGGGCGTCGCGCAGCTTGTCTTTCCGCATCAGGCGAATGGAAGCTTGATCGTGCGCGATGGCAAAGTTATTGGCTCGGAACTGATCGGCCAACAATTCGCCTCCGCGAAATTTTTCCGCTCGCGCCCTTCGGCGGCGGGAAGCGGATACGATGCTGCAAATTCCGGCGGCACCAATCTCGGCCCCACGAGCAAGGCGCTCATGGACCGCCTCACGCACGATCGCGATTCGCTCCGCAAGCTTTATCCGGAACTCGACACGGTGCTGCCAGCCGATATGCTGACGACTTCCGCATCCGGCCTCGACCCGGATATTTCTGTTGCCAACGCGATGCTACAGGCGAAGATTGTGGCGCGGGAGAATAATCTTCCGCTGGATACGGTTCTGGCGCTCGTGCAATCGCACATTCAGGGCCGCGCTTTGGGATTCTTAGGCGAGCCGCATGTGAATGTGCTGGAAATGAATTTGGACCTGAGAAATCACATCAAGCAATAAGCCCGATGTCCGAAGCCCTTTCTGTCGAAGACCTTCTTCAGGAGATAAATTACGCTGAGGAATCTCCGCTCCGGATTTATCTCGGCGCAGCGCCGGGCGTGGGAAAAACATACCGGATGCTGCAGGATGGCAACGCGCTCAAAATACGCGGCGCCGATGTCGTGGTAGGCTACATCGAGCCGCACGACCGGGCCGAAACGATGGCGCAAATTGGCGCGCTCGAAGTTATTCCGCCAAAAGCTATCGACTATCACGGCCACGCGATGCGGGAGATGGATACCGAGGCCGTTATTGCACGCAAGCCGCAATTGGTCTTGGTCGATGAACTGGCGCATACCAATTCTCCGGGTTCCCTTCACAAAAAACGTTATGAGGACATCGAGGATATTCTCGCCGCCGGCATCGCCGTCTTCAGCACGTGCAATATCCAGCATTTGGAGAGCGTGCATGATATGGTGGAACGAATGACGGGCGTGGAAGTGAAAGAGCGCGTGCCGGATACATTCTTCGCACTCGCGCGTGAAATGGTGATCGTCGATGTCACGCCCGACGAACTTCAGGAGCGGATGCGGCAAGGCAAAATTTATCCGCTCGAACGCATCGAGCATTCGCTGAAGAATTTTTTCACGCAGAGTAACCTGAGTATGCTGCGGGAACTCGCGCTGCGGGAACTCGCTAACGATGTCGAGCAAAAGGATAAAAGTAAGCGGCATGAATCCAACACACCAGGCACGGCGGCGTCCGGCGAAAAAGTGCTCGTCGCAATTCCATCGGGCGAATATGCCGCGCGCCTTATCCGGCAAGGCTCGCGCATCGCGGGGCGGATGAATGCGAAATGGATCGTGGCTTATGTCGAGCGGCCCGACACGAGACTGACCGAGGAGCAGGAAGCAAAGCTGCACGAATCTCTCACGCTGGCTCGCTCGCTCGGCGCTACGGTCGTGCAGCTTTCGGGAAAAGAAGTTGCAGGCACGCTGCTTGCGTTCGCGCGCGACGAAGGCATCACACAAATCGTCATGGGCGCCACGCGGCGTGCCCTGTGGAAACGAATCGTTTCCCGCTCCACCGTCGGCGAAATGTTGAAGCAGGCCGGGGAAATAGGCGTGTATGTCGTGCCACTCAAGCAGGAAGAAATCGCGGGCGAAGGCGCGGCGCCACCGCCAACACTTCCTCCGGCCAAGCGGCAGGTTTTACTCACCGATTATATCACCCAGGAATGTATCCTTGCGAATTTGAAGAGTGTTACGACGGTCGAGCAGACGATCGCCGTGCTGCTCGACCGGCTCGTTCAACTGAGTCCCGAACTTGCTCCGCGCCGCGCGGAAATTCTCGATCTTATCATGCGGCGTGAGCGGCTCATGAGCACGTTCTTAGATACCGGCATTGCTATTCCACATTCCGCGGGATTCGAAGGGACGAGCGACATCCACGCCGTAATGGCACTCACGCCGCAGGGAGTCGTTTCGCTCGGCCGCGACCAGAAGGCCTATATCGTCGTCCTGTTTTTGAGTCCCGAAGTAGGCCGCTCGAATCACCTGCAATTCCTTGCCGCGATCGCGAAAATCTTTATCGATAAAACGACGACGCGCGAAATTGCCGCTGCCCTCACTTCCGAGGACGCATTCCACCTCATCCAACGACTGGAACAGACGGGGCGGGTGGGATAAGAAAATTGGATACTGTTTTGCTCAACCCTGTGTTTGTGTCCCCTGCACCACATGAAATGGATTCTTATCGTCGTCCTCAACGCGGGGCTGCTGGCCCTGTTCATCAAGTTCGGAAAAAAGAAAAACCTGCTCTCCTTTTTGGATGGCGGGAAATGGTGGCTGACCTGGCTCGCCATCGCCATCATCACCTTGATGGACGAACTCACGTCCATCTTTTACGTCCCGGCGGAGTCGTACCTGCTTGTCGGCGTTGCGGCATTCGTATTTATCATTGCCACGTCGCTCTTCATCCGGTTTCTATCGAGCCGGATGGTGGAGATCGCGCATATCCTCGAACACCACGGCATTCGCGGCGGCGGCGTCTATAGTTTTAGTTACCTCGTGCTGGGGCCAACGATGTCCTTCGCGGCCGTGGCCTCGATTCTCGTCGATTATATTCTGACGGCGGCGATCTCGACGGTATCGGCCGTCTACAATGGCAGCTCGCTTTTTTCGATTTCGCCCGTCGTTATTTATGTCCTCTTTTTTGCGGCAATTTGGGCGGTCGCGCTGCTGAATATCGTTGGCATTCGAGAGAATGCGCGGTTCACCTATTTCATTTTCGTCGCGGCGGCAATGATCTTGCTGACGCTCGTGCTTTCGGCGGTTATCGACCCGAGTCCCGGCCAGATCGCGCGGGCGACCGAAGGCTTCCATCTCACCTGGACCGGAATTACGGGACAGAGCCTTTTCGGCGGGATTAACTTTTTCATCTTTGGATTCGCGGGAGTTATCCTCGCTTATTCGGGCATCGAAAGCGTGATTCAAACGGCGGGGCTTGTTAAGAGCTGGAAAGAAATTCGGAAGGCGTATATCTTCCTCGCCGTCACGGTGGGAATCGTTACCCCGCTTATTACCATGCTGGTCCTTACACGGACGGACATCAATTTTGCCGCCCATGAGGACGACCTCATCACCTATTTCGCGCGTGTCGTGAACGGGCCGGTCTTCGCGTACCTCGTGGGCGGCCTTGCGAGCTTCACACTCATCATGGCGGTGAATACGGCGTTCGTTGCTTCAAGTGAACTCCTGGAGCGCGTCGCGCACCGGTATGGGTTCGCGTGGCTCATCAAGACGAACAAGGCGGATTCGCTTTACCGCATTCACATTATGAATGCGACGCTCTTTTCCGTGGTCATCGCGATCACCGCTGGCAGCCAGGAGATGCTGGCGCACATGTATGCCGTCGGCCTCGTCGCGAGCTTTACGATCAATATGGGCGCGCTCGTCTATTATAGGTATTCCGAAGGGAGCGAGGAAATCCCGGATTACCATACCTCGCGCACTGGCACGTTTATCATTTTTCTTTTGCTGCTCGCGGTCTTTAGTTTTATCGCATACCACAAGTGGCAAGGATTTTTGCTGTGGGCAATTACGGTAACTATTTTCCAGATCATTGGCTTCCGCGTGGCCAAACGGCGCGCGCCGGAGATCGAGCAATTTCGAAAAACCGACAACCCGATGGAACTCTTATTCCGCGTCGCCGAATCGGACGAAGCGAAGCCCTTCCATTTTTATTTCCGCCGTCCGAAAGACCAAAGCCCGCTAAACGAAGATGCGAACCACGCGTATGTAACGTTTTATTCTCCACGTTCCGGCTCGCCGCCGAAGCTCGGCAAGAACCATTATCTGCTTACGATTTTCAGAGAGTCCATGGCGCGGCGGATGGTCTCGCTCATCTATATGCTGCAATATGATTTCGGCGACCGCAAGCTTGTGTTCCATCTCGGCTGGCCGACCTCGAGCTGGCTCGACCGCTTTTCGACGGGCGTGATGGTTTTTTCGCTCATGCGGTTACCGAAACGGTTTCCGGCATATAGTTTCGTAATCGAATACGAGGGATCGGAAGAAAAAGCGGAGGAGGTGAAACTTGCAGAATCGTGACGTTGCGGCGATCTTAGTTGCCGGTGGTTCGTCAACAAGATTTGGGAAGCCGAAGCAATTCGAGCTGCTCGGCGGGCTGCCCATGTATCAATATGTGGTGCGGACGTTCTCGCTCATCGAGTCCATCGGTTCCATCGTCATCGTGGGACGGCAGGAAGACCTGGCCACGATCGAAGCGGGAATGAAGAAATTGAATCCCGCCGCGAAATGGCAGGTCGTCGCAGGTGGTGAAACCCGACAGGAATCCGTCGGACACGGACTGCGCGCGGTGCATGACGATCCCGAAATCAAAATTGTGCTGACCCACGACATCGCGCGCCCGCTCGTCGATGATGTCGTGATTCTCGCGGTCATCGGCGCCGTGCGGGAGTTCGGTAGCGCGGTGCCGGCCATCGAGATCGTCGATACGATCAAGCGCGTGGTGGATAATGATATTGTGGAGACCGTCCCGCGCGAAAATCTCTGGCGCGCGCAAACTCCGCAGGGAGCAAAGATAGAACTTTTACGTGCCGCCTACGCCGCCGCGCGCGATACGGAATTCCAGGCGACCGATGAATCCCAACTCCTCGAACGCATCGGCGAGCAACCCCGCCTCATCCCCGGCAGCAATATGAATTTTAAGATCACCTATCCGATTGATTTGGATCGGGCGCGGTTGGCGGTGGAACATGGGGGTAGGGGCAAAGTAGTCCAATAGCCAAGGATGTAACAAAGCATGAGGCATTCTTACGGGGCGATTTCAGTTACAACACCAGAATGTTATCTACACTCTACGAAACCAAGAAGCATACGAAGCAGAAGTCTTCCGGCTCGCATTACACGCCGAGCGGGCTGGCGGATTTTCTTGCGTCGCGTTTAGTTTCGTACCTTCCTAAAGATGGCAGTTTTCAAATTCTCGATCCCGCGTGCGGCGATGGCGAGCTTCTCTCGGCGTTCGCAACTTCGCTCAATTACAGCTCCCGTGTAACTTCGAACTTCGTTGGCATCGATCAGGATGTTGCCGCTACCGAACAAACATTAGATCGCTGGGAAGGAAACAATCTCCAAGTGTGGTGTAGCGACTTCCTGAGCTTACCCGTAGGATCACAAGAAGGAGATCTATTTGCCAACGAGCGTTCCACGCTGAAGCCAGCTGACGTTATTATTGCGAACCCTCCGTACGTGCGTACGCAAGTGATGGGAGCGGCGAAATCTCAGCAACTTGCTATTTCATTCGAACTCACAGGTCGAGTTGATCTGTATCAAGCATTTCTCGTCGCTATGACACGGGCGCTTAAGTCTGGCGGTATCATGGGCGTTATTACGTCTAATCGCTTTCTGACTACTCGTGGAGCGGCATCGATTCGCAGCTTCCTGGCAACACACTATGATATCCTTGAGATAATCGATCTTGGCGATACGAAGCTATTTGAGGCGGCAGTCCTGCCGGCAATTTTCATTGGAAGAAAGCGTGATAAAGGAGACTCGCATTCGCATCCTACAACTTCATTTCTTCGAATTTACGAGGACCGCACCGGACTGAATGGTGCAGAGGCACGCGCGAGCATTTTTGACATATTGGAGTGTAAAGAAGATGGGCGTTATGATGTTGAGGGTAAAATCTTTTCCCTTGTCCGAGGTACAGTAACCTTTGGCGATCCGGGAGAGCCGTGGAAACTTGCGTCGCCAGGAGAGCACGTCTATCTTGGGAAGATGGAGAGCCGTTCGAGCTTCACCCTTGCGAATCTCATGCATATTCGCGTCGGAATAAAGACAACGGCGGATAAGGTCTTTATTCGGGATGACTGGTCTTCCGTTCCGGTAAATTCTCTCCCAGAGTCAATATTACTCAAGCCCATTATTGATAGCTCGGATTGCACGAGATGGACGATAGATGTATCCAATCTTGCTCGCAAAATTTTATACCCATACACCGTTGAGGAATTGAAGCGTCTCGTAATCCGGCTTGACGATTATCCTAAGACTCGATCCTATTTTGAACACTTTCGAAAGAGGCTGGAAGGAAGGACATACTTGCAAGAGTCATCGCGAGAATGGTTCGAGATTTGGGTTCCTCATCATCCCAATGCCTGGCAGCAACCCATGCTTGTGGCTCCGGACATTTCACCGGCGCCAAAGTTTGCATACACGGATCAGGGCGCGCTTGTAAATGGGAACTGCTACTGGCTTACGCTTCGCGCGGGAGTGCCAAAGGATTATCTTTTTTTGATTCTCGGCATTGTAAATTCAGAAGCGATGACTCAGTATCACGACCTTGCGTTTAATAATAAACTCTATGCTGGTAGACGACGGTATTTGACCCAATACATGGAGAAATACCCGATTCCGAGCCTTGATTCGAACGAAGCTCAAGAGATTATAGCGCTGGTAAAGCAAAGAGTTTTTGGTTCTTCTCTTAGCGGTGCGGATGCAATTGAAAATAAGATCGAGAGCGCCGTTGAAAGTCTATACGGTCTATCCTAACCATGGGAAGAATGATTTGGGAAGAGGAATTTGGAGCTTCGTATTTTTACCAAGCCCTTTCATGAGACTAAAATGCTTGAAGAAGTCAGCTCCTGTCACAAGATAGACTTTTGTGATTCGAAAGGTCTTGTGGCCGTCACCCTTATTAGCATCAAAAACGGCGTAACGAATATCATGCGGCGAAACAGCATTTTCTGAAAGTTTAAGTCCTTCAATAGGCTCAGTGGAATCCGGGAGTACGATACCGAGGTCAATCGTCGGTTTGGTTTGAAGTTTAACTTCAAGAAGCTGGGCCGGGATATCTGGGAATGTGCCCTTATCTCGGTAGGTCGAGTAACCGAGAGCATAGCATACGGCTTCGTGCAATATAAATCCTCGAATTCGTTCGTCTGTAGCACTTCCATATTTAAAAACTTTTCCTTCGATGTTTTTAAGGCGTCTATGCAGTTCTCCAATCGAAAGCAGCGACTTTGAATTCGGTTGGTCGGTTGGCAAACCGCTCAAAGTCTTTCCAACTCGTTTCGTCAATTGAGCATCAAGAAGTTTTGTGTCTCGAATGGAGGGCCTTCCCTCTTCAGCCGTTCGTAAAATGGCTTGATTCTTCGACGTGAGTTTGCCTGTTTTGTCAAGCTTTTGTAAGTCGATCCCGCTTAGTACATGGACATTGTCGATTACGCATTCGGGGGACAGGATTGCAATGGCGTATCTGCGATTTGGCTGGATCGCTTCATTCCAAACCTGAAGGTTTCTCGACTTCTGAACATAGAGGTCAAGATCCTGTCCCGGAAAGCGGGGCCGTGTTCGCCCAAAGCTCAAGGGCACAGCGTAGCCCATTGCCTCGCAAACTCTGGACTTTACAAACTTCGATCTGGAGCGTAAAGGAAAGTGCGCGACATCAATGCCCTTCAATGCTCCTCGGAGAATTTGTTCGAGCTCTCCGGACGCGATTCGAAGATCGGAATCAACCGGCAACTCATCATAAATTGTGAGGCGGGATGCGGCAATCCGATTGACTTGCCTATTTTTTCCCATAATCCTCTCCCATGAGGACTGAAGGAACCGACACCTTCAGCGCATTTGTGATTTTGCGAAGGCTCAGGAGACTAAGATTTCGTTCGCCTCGTTCAATGGCTCCGACGTAAGTCCGGTGAACTCCGGATTCGAAGCCAAGTTCTTCTTGCGACAACCCCTTCTTTTCACGAACCTCTCGGACAGCCTCTCCGACTCGTCGTAGAAAGTTTTTTTCTTCTTTGCTGTAGCTCATGCTACAATATCGTAAAATGCTACTTAAATATCTACATTAAATAAGTAGCACTATAGGGCAGGCCGTGTTTTCCGACCTATGACACTATTAACTCCTAAAAAATCCGCATATCAGGGGTTCCGCTCCCGGGGTCGCTTCATCCCCCAGTCAAGCTGAGGGCAGGCTCCTGGCTATTGACCGGTCACCCCTCCGGGGTTGCAATACTTTTTTTCAAAAGCCCTTTTCCCACCACTTGACGTACCAAGCAATTATGAAGTATGAAAGAAGAAAATATGAACGATTATTCATAAAAAGGTTGAAACGGCTCAGAGAAAAGGGTTAAGATTCATGAAGACTTCCATGAAAATTAAACGTATCCCGCACGGTTGAAAAGTAGTTGCGCTAAAGAAATTAGCGAAAATAGGCTGAAACATGCACAATTAATGAAGTACAAATGCGCGCGCGCAAATCCGTTGCAGCAAACTTTCTAAAAGAACAGACTTTGGGGCTTTGAGCAGGGAGAAGGATGGTCGGAAATTTCTCTTAATTCATTTCGAAAAGAATAACAAACGATTCCATGAATGGGGATGTTTAAGCGCCCGTTCAGTCTTGCCAGGCTTTCCAAAGCCGCACGAATTTTGCAATTTATTAGGAGGAATTAGTTTAAAGAATGATTAATCTGGTTTTTGTAATCATCGCGAGCTATCTCATCGGCTCGATACCGTTCGGCGTTATTATTTCGAAGCGATTTCGCGGGTTCGACATCCGCACGAAAGGCTCCGGCAACATCGGCTCGACGAACGCCTTTCGCGTGCTCGGATGGAAATTAGGGCTTGCGGTCCAAATTCTCGACCTCGCAAAAGGCTTAGGCGTTATTCTTCTCGCCACCGCATTTTTCAATGGTCTGCCCTTTCATAATGCCACGCCATTTCAGGATATCACGGTTTTTCGGTTGATCGCCGGCTGCTCCGCGGTCGTGGGACACGTCTTCACCATTTTCGCCGGCTTCCGAGGCGGCAAGGGAATCAGCACGACGGCGGGAATGCTGATCGGCATCGCGCCGGTCGAACTGGCAGTCGCGGTTGGGATTTTTCTTTTGGTCGTGTTTTTGAGCGGATATGTTTCGCTTGCTTCCATCATAGCGGCGATCACGCTTCCGACGACAATGTTCCTCCGCGAGAATGCCTTCGGCGTCCAGATCACGGGCTACAATACCTTGATCTTCTTCGCGATCGGTCTGTCGTCGTTCCTGATCTACACGCATCGCGCGAATATCAAGCGGCTGCTTGCGAAACGCGAGCATCGGTTCGAAGGACTGCGGTTGTTCCGCGGCGTCGCGCGATAAGTCTTGAATGCAGCAGTCATAGGCGCGGGAGGTTGGGGCACGACACTTGCCCGGCTGCTCGATGAGCGCGGCCACCGCGTAACGCTATGGGCGCGGCGCGAGGAGTTTGCGAAAGAGCTGCGGGAGAAGCGCGAGAATGCGACCTACCTGCCGGGAATAAAACTTCCCTTAACGATTGAAATAACGCACGAAGCCCCGGAACTCGCGAAAAAAGAATTATATGTGTTTGCACTGCCGACGCAGTCCACTCGGAGCGTTACGCATGAACTTGCGAAAAATATATCGCACTCGGGAGCCATTTATGTCAGCGCGTCGAAAGGCATCGAGCAAACGACGCTGTCGCGTGTGACGGAAGTGATTAGCGAGGCGCTCGGCGTCGAAAAATCCCGCACCGTCGCGCTTTCGGGCCCAAGCCATGCAGAAGAAGTAGCGCGAAGGGTTCCCACGGCGATCGTCGCCGCGAGCGAGGACCATGCGGTCGCGCGAGAGGTGCAGAATGCGTTTTTCCTTCCCTACTTTCGGGTCTATTCCAGCTCGGATGTTGTGGGAGTGGAATTGGCGGCGGCGCTAAAAAATGTAATTGCGATTTGCGCCGGCATTACCGATAGCGCGGGCTTCGGCGACAACACGAAAGCCGCCCTTATGACGCGGGGCTTGGCAGAGATGAGGCGTTTGGGCATCGCGCTGGGAGCCGAAGAGCATACCTTTAGCGGCTTGGCTGGCTTAGGGGATCTTGTCGTCACCTGTGCCAGCAAACATTCGCGTAATCGTTATGTTGGCGAGCAAATTGGACTGGGACGAAAACTTCCTGACATTCTATCCACGATGAAGATGATTGCCGAAGGCGTTTCCACGACGGAATCGGCACGCAGTTTAGCACAACTCCACAAAATCGAAATGCCGATCGTGGAAGAAACGTACAAAATTCTTTTTGAACATAAAGATCCGCGCGAGGCCACGAACGACCTCATGACGCGAGATCCAAAAGCAGAACGATGGTAGAACCAAGATTTACAGGACGGGAAGGATTTACAGGAATTCGTGAACGAATCGTGCGCTGACCGCTTTTAGCAAAGAGAGGCATTTTATGTTACTAACCACTGAAAAGCGATATACGAAAGAAGATTATGAGCGGCTCCCCGAAGGCGCGCCCTATCAACTCATTGGAGGAGAATTGGTTATGAGTCCCAGTGTCATATTTTTTCATCAATGGATTCTAAGCAACCTTACGGATGCGCTTAGTCCCTTCGTTCGCAAAAAACGGCTTGGAAGGATTATCGTGGCGCCGATGGATGTCTATCTCGCGGAGGATGATGTGTATCAGCCCGATATTCTTTTCATTCGGCAGAATCAATTGAGTAAAATCGACTTCAACGATCGAGTCCATTTTGCGCCCGATCTTATCATAGAGATTCTTTCGCCTTCGACTGCCTATTATGATTACTCCCGCAAGAAAGCGATTTATTGCGAGCGTGGCGTGAAGGAATACTGGATTGTCGACCCGCTGGATAAAACGATCGAAGTTATGGTGAACGATGGAAAAGTATTTCAAACCGAGGTTCTGCTGCGCGAACCTGCCATACTTGAATCGGCCATGTTTCCGGGATTCAGTATGAAGGTCGAGGACGTTTTTGCAATCTAAGAATCCCCACTCTTTTTATCTCGCATCGAATGCTTCGAATCGGTATTGCCGGAGTCGGCCATTTAGGAAAAATTCACGCCAAACTTTGGAAGGAAGTCGATGGCGTCAACGTCGCTGGTCTTTACGATGCCAACGCCGCCATCGCGAGCGCAATTTCGAATGAGACCGGAATCGAAAATTTCGATGATCTCACAGGATTATTGCAGAAAGTCGATGCGCTCTCGATCGTCACACCAACCGGATCGCATTACGACGTGGCGAAGGAAGCGATTGCTGCCGGCAAGCATGTTCTAATCGAGAAGCCAATCACGACCACGACGGAACAAGCCGAGGAGCTGATCGCTCTGGCAAAGTCGAGGGGAGTGAAAATTCAGGTTGGGCATGTCGAGCGGTTCAATCCCGCGCTGCTGGCGGCCGAAGCGTATCTCGATGATCCGCGCTTTTTCGAGTCGCACCGCATGGCGCAGTTCAAGCCGCGCGGAACGGACGTAGCCGTTGTGCTCGATCTTATGATTCACGATATCGATGTGATCCTCTCACTGGTGAAATCGCCGGTGAAATCCATCGATGCTTCGGGCGTGGCGGTCGTTTCGGAGGAACTGGATATTGCAAATGCGCGGATAAAATTCGAGAACGGAGCCGTCGCGAACGTGACTGCCAGCCGCATTTCGCAAACACCGATGCGCAAGCTCCGCATCTTCGCGAAGGACGCCTATCTCTCCCTCGATTTTGGAACGAAATCCGTCGAAGTATTTCGTCTTCTTGGCGAGGGCGCCGGGGACGGCGCCCACCACGCTGGATTGACCATGCGATTGGGAGAAATCTCGAAAGGCGACGTTCCCCGCACCATCGTGTATGAAAAGCCAGACGTGCGCGACATTAATCCGCTGAAATACGAACTCGAATTATTCCGCGATGCTATCGTGAATGACATGACACCAGTAGTAAGCGGCGAGGATGGACTGAAGGCGCTTGAAGTGGCGGAAATGATTTTGCGGGCGATAGAAGAAGAAATTGTTTAATTTGCTTGCTTCGCTGACTTCGATCCATTCGTTCCCACCTTCTCCCCGCTCTGTATCTCGACCGGCAGTCCGTGATTGTGAAGCCCTGAAAGCAGATGCCCCAGCTTCACGCGCTTGGTTTCGAGGTAATGGGCGTTCTTGTGGTTGGCGGGAATTTCAATCGGGACGCGCTCGACGATTTCTAATCCATAGCTCGAAAGGCCCACCACTTTTTTCGGATTGTTCGTCATCAGCCGCATTTTGCGGACTCCAAGATCGACCAGTAGCTGCGCGCCCAAACCGTAATCGCGCAAGTCCGCTTTGAAACCGAGGGCTTCGTTGGCTTCCACGGTGTCTTTGCCCTCTTCCTGCAATTTATAAGCGCGAAGTTTATTTGCGAGTCCAATCCCGCGGCCTTCCTGCCGCATATAGACGACAACCCCGCGCCCTTCGGCTTCGACCATCATCATCGCGGCGTGGAGCTGGTCCTGGCAATCGCAGCGGAGCGAGCCGAGCGTGTCGCCGGTGAAGCATTCGGAGTGAACGCGCACGAGCACTGGCTCGCCATTCGAGACATCACCCTTCGTAAGCGCGATATGCTCCTTGCGATCGACTTTGTTTTCGTAAAGGTGCAACTGGAAATCGCCGAACTCCGTGGGCAGCGTGACCTCGACGATTTTTTTCATCAGGTGCTCGCGGCGCATCCGGTAGGCGATCAAATCCTGCACGGAAATAATTTTCATCCCCGTTTCCTTCGCGATTTTTAATAGTTCCGGCATCCGCGCCATAGAACCATCCTCGTTAATCATCTCGCACAGGATTCCGATCGGTTTGAATCCAGCCATGCGGGCAAGATCGACAGCAGCTTCAGTGTGCCCCGCGCGGCGCAGCACGCCTTCTTCGACAGCACGAAGGGGGAAGATATGTCCGGGGCGCGCAAAATCGCGAGAGGTCGCGCTTGGCTCGGTGAGAGCATGAATTGTGCGCGCCCGATCCTCGGCAGAAACGCCGGTTGAAGTGCCGCGCAGGTAATCGACGCTGACCGTAAACGGTGTCCCATGCCGCGCCGTATTAACTTCGACCATCATATTCAGATCAAGCTCGGTGGCGCGTGCCTCCGTCAGCGGAACGCAAATTATCCCGCTGGTGCGCTTGAGCATGAAGGCGATCATCTCTGGCGTGACGGCTTCTGCGGCAGCGATGAAATCGCCTTCGTTTTCGCGCTCCTCATCATCGACCACGATGACGCCGCGTCCGCGGCGGATATCTTCTAAGGCTTCTTCGATCGTGTTTAGCATTTGTGTTTGTAGGGCCGTGCCGCGCACGTCCTTAGTTTCTCAGCGCGTGGGACGTGCGCAGCACGTCCCTACGGTCGTCACACAGTTTACTCCGAATTCTTCGGAGTAATCGTCCCGATAGAGGATTTTTCAATCCGAATTTTCGTATTATCCGAGACCTGGAGCAGGACGGTCGTATCCTCGACCTGCGCGATGGTCCCGTGGATGCCCTGCGAGGTTATCACTTTATCTCCCTTTTCGACCTGCTTGACAAGTTCTTCCCGCGCCTTCTGCCGCTTTTTTTGTGGGCGGTAAATCAGAAAATAAAAAATAAGCCCGATCAGAATAATCGGCAAGAACGCGGTGATGGGATTGCCCTGGTCCCCTCCCGCCGCGCCGCTCGGCGGGGACATAAGCAGGGAATAGTTATGCGGGCTGAATAGCTCGAAAATCGTCATGTGGAAGCTGAATTTGGTTTGAAAATATGCTTTTCTTTGTTAGTTTTGGAGAACATTGCAAGCGAACGAATCATTCTTGCCACATGGGGAACTCACGATTGTTCTACCAGCGGCCCCGCCTCATTACGGAGCGTTTTTTTACTACCTTTGAAGCTTACCGACTACCTCAAACCCGACTATATCGAGATTGGCCTGAAGGCCGATTCGAAGGAAGAACTGCTCGATGCGGTGCTCAAACTCGCCGAGAAAAATCCCCATGTGCTCGATCCGAAAAAAATGCGCGCGGCTGTTCTCGAACGCGAGAAAATCATGTCCACCGGCGTCGGCAAAAACTTCGCGATCCCGCACGGCAAGACGGACGCGGTCGATGATATCGTCCTTGCCTTTGCCGTGACCGCCGAAGGCGTTGCGTATGACTCGATGGATAACGAGCCGGTGCGCTTGGTGCTTTTGCTCGTGAGCAAGGAGAGCTTGGTCAGCCAGCGCCTCCGGCTTCTGAGCCGCGCCTCGAAAGTGATGAACTCCGATGCCGCGCGCACCGCGCTCATCAATGCAACGTCCCCCGAAGAAGTAATCGCTATCTTCAATAAGGAAGAAGAACACATTGGAGAATAACGTACCGGATATCGCGTCGGGTATCGCCGGCTCCATTTCAGGCGTTGGTCTCATGCCATCCGCCGAGCCGTTGCGCGCCCTTCGCGGCATGAAAGATATGCTGCCGGACGACGCCGAGAAATGGCACGAGATACGCCGAGCGGTGGATGACATCGCCTCGCTTTTCGGATATGGTGAAATTCGAACGCCGCTCGTCGAAGAAGCGCGGCTTTTCAAACGCTCCGTTGGAGAAGAAACCGATATTGTCTCGAAAGAGATGTACGAATTTACCGATAAAGGCGGCGAAGGGATTGCGTTGCGACCGGAGTTGACTGCACCGGTCATCCGCGCGGCCATCGAACATGGAATGCTCACCGGCCAATCGGATTGCGTGCGGCTTTATTACAACAGCGCTCCGAACTTCCGATATGAGAAACCTCAGCTTGGCCGTTTGCGGCAGCATCATCAATTCGGAACAGAGCTTCTGGGGCCTGCTGGCCCGCTCGCGGATGCGGAAACAATCACCTTTGCGATTTCCGTCTTTCGCCGGCTAGGGCTTAAAACGTTTCGCGTTCGGCTGAATTCGCTCGCTTCTTCCGAAGCGCGCGCGAAGTGGAAGAACATTCTCATACCCTATTTGCGCGAGCATTTCTCCAAGCTTTCGAAAGAGAGCCAGCACCGGACGGAGGTGAACCCCATGCGCGTGCTCGATTCGAAAGCGCCGGAAGACCAGGAGATAATTCGCAATGCGCCCGTCATTCTCGACTATTTGAGTGAGGAGGATAACGCTCACTTCGAGGAACTTCAGTCCTTGCTTCGCGCCGCGAATATTGAATTTTCCGTCGATCCATTGCTCGTACGTGGCCTCGATTATTATACGCGAACGGTGTTCGAAATCACTTCGTCCGATCTTGGTTCGCAGGATGCACTCTGTGGAGGCGGGCGCTACGATAATCTCGTCGAGCAATTGGGTGGTCCGCCAACGCCCGCCGTTGGCTTTGGCGCTGGCGTCGAACGCGCGCTTCTTGCCCTCGAAAAGCTGCGTGGTCCTCGAATTAAAACGCCCGCAGTCACGCTCTTCGCTATTATGCTTGGTGAATCCGCGCGAAGCAAAGGCTTCGAAATGGTGAGCACACTTCGCGTCGCAAACATCGACTGTCTGCTCGATCTCAACGCGCGCTCGATGAAAGCCCAAATGCGTGAAGCAAATAAAGCAAATGCTAAATTCGCCTATATCATTGGCGAATCCGAGCTTGCCGAAGGCGCGGGAATTTTAAAAAACATGGAAACGGGCGAGCAAGCCAAAATAAGTTTCGATACCATTGTGGAAGAGATGATGCATCGGCTTCCCATTTCATAATTCATACTTCATAATTTATAATTTTCCCATGGAGCCATTACCGCCAGTAAAAGAAGTCGAATACCGCTGTTACATCAGCAAGATTTTCGAGGAACTTTCCGGGAGCGAATACATGACGTTCGCCTTCGAGACGGCGAAGGAATTCTCGAGCTTTCGCTACGAGATCGCCGTGCGTTACCGCATCCAGCCGGGGCTGCTCGAATTCAAAGTCCTCGGGATGACGGCGACGCGTACCATGATGCCGGCCTTCGGCACCGCTCGCTCGGTACTCAAGATTCCGCTCCTGCCGTTCGGCGTCTATACCGTCAAACTGATTAAGAGCGACGGGATCGAAAATATCTTCGTGATCGAAGTGACGAAGCGTGGCTTCCAAATTTTGCAGCCGATCCCGCGCAAGCGGTTTATCGATCTCGTAATCGAGCCAAAAGCGGCGATGCCCGGCGCGCGGCATACCTCGACGGTTTCGAAGGCTCCGACGATGCCGCTCGTCCCGCGCACGATACAAAAACGACAGCTCCCCGGCGAGGAACTTTTAGACGGTTTTGAACCCGAATCCCACGAGGATCCCGAGCAACTGGAAGAAGCTGAACTCTTCGGGGGGGAACAACCCGCAAAATCTGGAGCGAAACGCGCTATCGAGGAAGTAAAAGAAGTTCCCGTGAGCGCGAAACACATCGGCAAGGAATCGCCGAAGCCCGCGAAAGCTCCGGCAAAGAAAGCCGAACATAAACCTGCCAAGAAAGCGGAGCACAAACCGGCAAAGCCGGCAAAAAAACAGACGACAAAAGCCGTCAAACATTCCGCACCTGCAAAAAAGGTAGCAGCGAAAAAGCCAGCGGCAAAAGCAAAGCCAAAAGCCAAACCAAAACCGGCAGCGAAAAAGAGCGGAAAGAAAAAATAGAGTATGAATTCCAACCGCATCCCCTACGATTTCCATCTCGACGTAAAATACGCGCCGCTCGAAACGATCGACGTGAACGAAATTGTCGCGCGGAATAAGCCGTGGTTCAATCAGACGCTTTCGCAAATCAACGGCAGCGTGCTGCGCGTGGGAATCGTGGAAGGAGAATTCCACTGGCACAAACACGAGGAGGACGACGAGCTATTCTTCGTCCTCTCCGGCAAGCTCTTCGTCGATACCGAGCGCGGAAATTTCGAGCTGGGACCGAACCAGGGCGTCACGGTTCCCAAAGGCGTCTTGCACCGCACCCGCGCGCCGGAGAAGACCGTGATGCTCATGGTCGAGAGCGCGGGCATTCAGCCGGCGGGGGATTGATAGATTAGTTTAGCACTACTCTCCCGGCGGGAAGCATCTGTCCGTCTTTTTCGATTATTGCCTCATACACTCCGCGCGGAAGGCGGGAGACGTCGAGCGTGAGCGTGCCACCCGGCGGAACTTTGTCGCTTAGCACATCGCGGCCAAGTATATCGAGGAGATGAACGGTGCTGCCTGTTTCTGCGCCCGGTATCGTTACGGAAGTTGTGGCTGGATTTGGAAATAACTGCCTCTCGAGGGAATTAAAAGGGTTCGAGTTCACACCAGAAGTAACAGGCACGCCAATACTTAAAAAGCTGGTGTACACACTATTGGTCCAATAATCGAAAGCTCCGACTATATCTCCGTCGGAATTAAGGCCAACCCCGTCAGCCTGATTTTCATAGGGATACCGTTCGTCGTTGAATCTAAGAGAATCAATTTCCCATGTGATACCATTGTCACTGCTCCATAGCACCGCGTTCTGATAACCTACTACGCCGGCAACAATCGTGTCCCGATTTACATCAGACGTTGGATCGATAATATACCCTTCGGTACCGGTTGTATCATCATACACGGTGGACCAGTGATGTCCACCATCCGTGGTTCGCGCAAGGTAAGGATAGCCCGAATCCCTGGCAAGGTTTTCGTGCTCGCCGCAAACAAGCATCGTATCGCCCGCCCCAAAACTGCAATCGTAAAAAACATGATCCACCATCTGAACGGGATCGGAAAATATTGGCGGGGTCGAATCCACCGTACCCCAGTTATTCGTGGTGGTGAAAATTTTGCCCGTATTCCATTGGAATATGCGATACATTCCATTGCCGTATGCATGGCATCGCGAAGTATTATTCCTGTAAAACGGAACGGTGTTCCAGTGCTCGCACCCATCGGAAGTAAGAAAGATTTCACCTCCGATGAGGATTCCATCATTCGGGCTGGAGAAGCTAATATCGCCGATCCCTCTCGGAGTCGGGCCAGGCTGCTGGTGCCACGTCGCTCCTCCATCACTCGTTCGAAATAGGGAACTGAACCGAGGACCGGAACCGAAATTACCGGATGCAACGATATTCGACGAATCGATCTGGTCGATTACGATGTCGCTGCCGAGGGTATCTTTTGCGAAACTCTGATTATCCTGCACAGCCCAAGTATGGCCACCGTTGGTCGAGTGTAGAAAAACCAGACGGCCCAGGTCATTTGGGCCGAATCCATTATTAGTAGTATCGGGTATCGTTTCTGCCACAGCAGTGCAATCGTTTCCGTTGCACGTAATCGATCGATATCCAGAATAGAGGTTTTGACCGATTTGATAGCCCTCAGTCACGTTACAAATAAATTGTCCTCGCGCAGACGGAACAAGGACCACCCACGCGAGGTATAGGAAAAGATGAAATCGATACTTATGTATCAATTCGGCCCTCCGCATACTTGGATGTCATAACATGTATTTGGCTGCCATTTATCGGGTAATGGAAGTGGAGTGCATGTGCCGTCGTCGCTGCTCGTGCTTGAGCACGTTTGAACGAGCTGTCCATTACTATCCGTGCAATATTGGCACGTTATCGTGCAATAATCTTTATCATTGCCACAGGGAAAGTAGGCGTGATACGTTTGACCGTTCTGCACATAAGGAATGTCTTGCCAACAATCCATCGCGTATTCGACGACAGTTTGCGTTGTTCCATCACTACAAGGAGGCGGTGTGAAAAGCGGGTCATTTTTTAGAACGTCCATATACTGGGTTACGAGTACGATCAGTTGATCCGGAGGCATACCATCACATCCTGAGCCTGGAACGGGCGTAATAGACTCGATCACCCATGCGAATGGCCGTGGCCTGGGGCAGGTTGTACAACTTCGCTCGCAGTAAGTAATCGTAACCTGGCACATCGTTCCCGGAAGAGTTATGGTGATCGGCCCAACGAGTTGCCAAGACGAATAACCACTCCCCGAAAATGGCCAGGTGTCAAGAGGGCACCCGTTGCTGACCTCTGGCACCGTAACGAGTATCAACACGACGAGAATCATGGTTAAACCGAAAGCGCGTGCGAACGCGCTATGAAGGAATGCATTTTTGGATCGGGCGGCGGTAACTAATTTGTCCCCCCCCCCCCAGTTTTCTTTACGAATCATATATTTTTGGAATGCGTCATTCGCGAAAAAAATTTTGCGAATGGCCGGTTTTTTACCCCGAGGACCACCTCTCAGCTACAAATATACGACATTATTTTGCCTCACACACGAAAAGCTAATAATCCCTGACGCTCAATTCTTTCAACTGCCCGCGAATGATATTGAGGCCAATGGTTAGCTCGTCGCGCGTAATATTGAGTGGCGGGCGGAAGCGGATGGAGCGGTCGCCCGCGCCGATCAGGATAAGGCCTTCGTCGTAGCAGGTTTGCTTGAGCAGATCGCGCATCTGCGCTTCTGCGAGATCGAAGGCGCACATCAGGCCGCGACCGCGCGCTTCAAACACGAGCGAAGGAAATTCGGACTGAAGCTTCTCGACCTCCGAAAGCAAAAACTCCCCTTGCACGCGCGCATTCTCGACGAGCTTTTCTTCGTCTATAATTTCGAGATAGCGTTTGCAGCGCAGCATATCGACTAAGTTCCCACCGAACGTGGAATTGATGCGGCTGGATTTCTGGAATACATTATCGCGCACTTCCTCAACACGCTTTCCAGCGAGAATGCCGCAGACCTGCGTCTTTTTTCCGAACGTCATTATGTCCGGCTGAACAAAATGCTGGTGTGCCCACATTTTGCCGGTGAGTCCCACTCCTGTCTGGACTTCATCGAAAATGAGCATGGCTTCGTTCTCGTCGGCCAGTTGACGGAGCGCGCGGAAGAACTCGGTGCTAAAATGATGATCGCCACCCTCGGCCTGAATCGGCTCGATGATGATTGCCGCAATGTCATCGGGATTATTGATGAAGGCGTCCTTTATCTGTTGCACGGCGGAAGCTTCTTCCTTGTGAGCGCGTTCGATGTTCTCCGCGTTCAGCGGAAAATGGAGATAAGGCGAATCGATGCGCGGCCAGTCCTTGAATTTCGGATAATACAGCGTTTTGTTCGGATCGGTATTCGTGAGCGACATCGTATAACCCGACCGACCGTGAAACGCATATCGAAAGTGGAGAATAAGTCTGCCGCGCTCGGTCGTGTAGCCATGCGTGAAATTCTTGCGGACCTTCCAATCGAACGCGGTCTTGAGCGCATTTTCGACAGCGAGCGCGCCACCCTCGATGAGGAAGAGATGCGGCAAATATTCCGGCATGGCGAGTCGTGCGAAGGTCTCGACGAACTCTGCCATTTCGACCGTGTAGGCATCGGAACTCGATGGCTTATTGATAGCCGCGCGCGTGAGCGCATTCAGAAATTCCGGCTCGAACATTTTCGGATGATTCAATCCGATCGGAGAGGAACCAAAGAAGGTGAAGAAATCGAGATAGCGCTTGCCGCTCCGCGCGTCTTCGAGCCACGAGCCTTTTGATTTCTTCAGATCGACGACGAGATCGAGTCCATCGGCAAGAATATGCCGCTCCAGCACCTCGTGAACTTTTGCGGGAGCGATATGAACCGGTTCGAATTTTATTTTTTCCGCCGTTTTCGCGCCATTCGTTCCATGACCGTTGGCGGAATGTCCATTCGTGTTCACGCCCATCGCCGGCTTTTCGTCTATGCTTATCCGAGAGTTCGTCATCATTTTACCTCGAATAGATGAACAAACTTCATACCCCGAATCGTTTAGACCCAGGATTACGCTGATTTGGCTGATTACACTGATGGCAACGCATCTCCAAGTGTAGCAACTCTGCGACGATTCAACGTTCGGAATTTTAATATTTTTTGCAGCTTCTATATTAGTGTCACTCAACCAGGAATTAATCGCAATCAGCCCGAATCAGCGTAATCCAGGTTCTAAAATAAATCTCGGCCTCGAAGTCCTCTATGAGCGGCCCGATGGCTACCACGAGATCAGTACGCTTTTTTATCGCGTGCCGGAGCCACATGATACGATCACGGTCACGCACGCTGGATATTTTCGGCTGACGTGCTCGGATGCATCGCTGCCGGTGGGTGACGAAAATCTTATGATTCGCGCGGCGCGTGCCTACGAACAGATGACGAGCCAGCCGCTGCCGCCGCTTCTCATCCATCTTGAAAAACAAATTCCGATGGGCGCGGGGCTGGGGGGCGGCTCGAGTGATGCGGCCGCGATGCTGCACATTTTATTCGAGAGCAGCAAAGTAGCACTATCGATGAACGAAGGGATGGAACTTGCCGCGAAGGTCGGGGCGGACGTTCCGTTTTTCTTTAGCGGCATGAGCGCTGCTTCGGCTCGGGGAATTGGCGAGAAGCTTACACCGGTCGAGGCTCATCTTCCTGCTGCCCTGCTTATTGTCGTCGATCCCACGATTCACGTTTCGACGCGCGAAGCGTATGCCGCGCTTTCGCCAACTCCTCGGCCCGCCAGCGTGGAGTATGCGAGATTCTTCGAGCACACTCCTCTGCTGAGAACCTGGAAAGAATCGCTTCACAACGATTTCGAGCCGGAAATTTTCAGGCGGTATCCCCGGCTCGCGGAGATCAAGCATGCGCTGTACGTTCGCGGCGCTGGCTTCGCGCTTATGAGCGGATCGGGTTCCGCGCTCTATGGATTGTTCGAGGATGTTGAAGCCGCCCTAAAAGCAAAGCAGTTATTCGAACATGAAGGGCTACTGGCATTTCTTAGTTGAGAACTACAATCCCACTCTCTCGAATAGCCGATCGACATGCCGCACCGCTGCCGCGGGATCGAACGCCTTGTCGAGCGATTCCTTCGAAAGTCGGCCTGCAATCTCCGGGTCTTGTTCGATGAGGGCGCGGAATGTAATCTCTGGCTGTGCATTGCTTGCCGCGAGTTCCCATACTTTCATTGCATTGCGCTGTACGATCTTATATGATTCTTCGCGCGAAAGGCCGCTCTTCGCAAGCAAGAGCAAAATTGGCTGGCTGAACACAAGTCCGCGAGTGATTTCCAAATTCCGGCGCATCGCCTCGGGATAAACGAACATCGTGGCGACGGTCCGTGTCATTTGGTCGAGCATATAATCGAGCGCAATGGTCGCATCGGGGCCGATCACGCGCTCGGTAGAGGAATGCGAAATGTCCCGCTCGTGCCAAAGCGCGACGTTCTCCATCGCCGTCACGGCATATCCGCGCAGGAGCCTCGCAAGGCCCGCTATGCGCTCCATTGTAATAGGATTGCGCTTGTGCGGCATGGCGCTCGATCCTTTCTGGCCTTTCGAAAAAAATTCTTCGACTTCGCGCACTTCCGTTCGCTGCAAATGCCGGATTTCAGTGGCAAGTTTTTCCAAGCTTGCGCCCACGAGCGCGATCGTGGTGAAGAATTCGGCATGGCGGTCCCGCTGGACGATCTGGGTGGAAATCGGCGCGGCTTCCAAGCCCAGCTTTTCGCAAACATATTCTTCCACGCTCGGATCGAGATGCTCGAAGGTTCCCACCGCGCCGGAAATCTTCCCGGTCGAGATTGTTTTTACAGCGCGCTCCATTCGCTCCCGGCACCGTTTCATCTCCGCATAATGCACGGCAAGTTTCAATCCAAAAGTAGTTGGCTCCGCATGGATGCCATGCGTGCGGCCGATGATTGGAGTGTGTTTAAATTCTTTTGCGCGAACGCCAAGTGCCTCGATCAGTTTTGAAATTCCATCCACGAGCAATTTGCCCGC
Source organism: Kapaibacterium sp. (SeqCode) (assembly GCA_035686785.1). Taxonomy (GTDB): domain Bacteria; phylum Bacteroidota; class Ignavibacteria; order Palsa-1295; family Palsa-1295; genus PALSA-1295. Next base: position 1,936 of record DASRZC010000182.1, on the reverse strand, counting down.
CTGCATACATTGCACCGAGAATGCCGTATCGACGACATCGCTCGAAGTCATGCCCAGATGGATAAAGCGCGAATCCGGCCCAACGGACTCGGCTACATTGGTGAGAAAAGCGATCACGTCGTGCTTTGTTTCCCGCTCGATTTCATCGATTTTAGCTACCTGAAAAGTAGCTTTCTGTTTAATTTTTTTACTCGTTCCAATTGGAACGTTGCCCAAAATCTCTTGCTTCTCAATAGCGAGAAGTTCTATCTCGAGCCAAATTTGGTATCGGTTCTCGTCGGTCCAGATCGCTCCCATTTCGGGGCGGGTGTAGCGAGGGATCATGTATCGGATTTCGGTTGTAAGCCTGTTCGATTATATTTAAATGTGTTTGGAATATTCTAAACACGCGGGAGCGTCGCTTAGTGGCAACCACTTTGTGCTACTCCCAGTAAGAAAGGAACCTGTTCTTTATGTTATCAACCATTGCACTTGCGGCCGCGCTCATGGGATCGCCGGCGGCGCCGAAAAATCTTCCGACACACGCTTCCCCAGAATTGCGAGGATCACCCAACCTCGCTTTTATTACGCTTCATGCGATGACGGCGGAGGATAAGAAATTATACCCCGGCCGCCAAAATTGGGACAAGATCGAATGGTACGAGTCGCAATTTAAAAGCATGAAGATCGTTATCATTCCCGAGCATGTCGATGAATGGCACAATGGCGGCCTCGATGAAGCATGATCGTTATTGAATTCTGAATACCTAAAAAAACCCTTCCTTATCGGAAGGGTTTTTTATTGTCCAAAAGTATTTTTGTGGATTTCAAGCGCCAGCCATTTTTCTTTGTATATTGGGGGGATACGAATAACTTAAATTCTTAAAAACCATGAACCATTCTACTGTTTCTCCAATACACGGCTCGTCGGCTCGTCGGCTCGTCGGCTCGTCGGCTAAGTAATATCATTGTTGCTGTTTTTGCTTTCGGCATCATGCAGCTACCCGCTTCAACTCGGGCACAAAACACACCAGCAAACGTTCCGACTATCTCGTTCCATTTCTCTGGTAACGATGCGTTAAGCTTGATGAAAAACGGAGGGGATGTGACCTTGAATGATACGTTCGACTGTTGCAGTGGGCTTCACGCCAGCCTCGTCCCAGCACAGAATCTCTGCTATCTTGCACATGGTAAAAGCGGATCGCCGCTGGCTTCTGACTCCGTCTGTTGTTGCGGGAAATTTTCACTTTGGGAAAATTGTCCAGAGGGCAAAATATGCAAATTCACGATTGACTTTTATGGAAACCCGATTACTCCATGCTGCTCGGTTATGCCAGATGGATGGAATTCATCCTTTTCGCCGGATGGCGGTCTATACGGATCAGAAATGACATTCCAACTAAGTTATCCCTATGCTTGTTCTGAGGCCATTGGCCCCACGCCGGTAAATTTTCTTCTTTGTGGTTTTAACACTTCCAATCCGATCAAGTACTTTGTGCGGGCTTACTTTTGTATCGCAGACTCAACGGGCACCTGCCATCCCGACCCGAACTCTAGCTGTGGACTTACGCTAACTTCAACCGTAGACTGCGGAACTTCGGATGTGGTTTCCGGCTCTGGACTAAATCGACTGACCGTCGACGACGGTTATCCTAATCCGGCGACCTCTTCGATTCGCTTCGATTATGTAGCTCCATACTCTGAAACCATGACGCTTACCGTCGTCGACTTACTTGGGAAAACAGTTGGCACATCGAACAGCAGGGTTTCTAAAGGCGATGGAAATGTCACGATTAGCCTTTCTGGTACAAGGCCTGGGAGCTATTATTGTATCTTCGATCTATTCGGGGATCGCATTATGAAGCATATCGAGGTGAAATAGTTCGAAATTTCACTTGCGGGCGAAGCCGCTTTATTTAAATGCTTCACTCGCAAGAGACAAATTAATATTCAATCG
>DASRZC010000181.1:0-23864 GCA_035686785.1 Kapaibacterium sp. (SeqCode) | reverse complement strand
GGAACTTCCATGAAATCAATATCTCAATTTTTAGATACATTCCTTTCCCAAATGATTTTAGGAAATTCCGTCGATCTTATAGGATCAGAGGTAGGAAATGAGAAGAAGCAATTTGTCGTAACTCTTGAAAAGCAGTTCCTGAATGATCCTTACATGGCAGATTTGCTTGATGGCGAATTCACTATTTTGGGAAAGGTGATACAGAAAATAGAATTAGATTCAGAGGCAAAGATTAATTTGCTCCGACACACCACTTTGGGCAAAGCATCTTCTCAATTGGTTTCAACAATGATGGGTGGCTTTTCAGGTATGAATGACGCTGGCTTTAAAATGCCAGAACCGATCATCGCGATTGGTGGGCCAGTTTTGCATTTACTTCCGACTGCAATCTTTGTCTAATTTCCCTCCACAATTTTAATTTCTTCTTCCGTCAAGCCATAAAGCGCGTAAACTAATTTATCGATCTCGCCATCCAGGTATTCGCATTTCTTCTGGTGCCGCTCGCGGTCGGTGCCGCTCGTAGCGGACGCGAGGCGCTTCTTCGCGTCGAGCATTTGATCGACGAGTAAAATCAACTTACCCTGGAGGTTGTCAGATTTGGGATTGATTTCTGGAAGTGGGAATCTCGCAAGCTGATTCGTTCTGATTTTGGTAAATGCGCCTTCCGTAAGCGAAAAAGCAATTAGTTGGATAAAGAAATTGCATAATTTCGAATTTAGGATGGCAAGCAACACTTTAAGACGCTCTGGTTCATTCTTTGCCTTGAAATAGACGGCATAGAGCGAGCTAAGGAAATACCGATTCTCAAGATCGAGCGTTGCAGTAATTCGGCTTCCTGTTTCGCGCAGCGCAATCTTTGGAGTTTCGTAAAAACTCTTATTTTTCCAATTTCTTGCAAGCCAATTTCCATATTTTAGATATAAATCGTGTTCGCTCGTTAAATATCGCCCGATAGAACGGCCACGAAGAGATGGCTTCCAATCTTTCCCTGGCCGAGCGGCTGAATTTTTTACGTATTGCGTATCGTCGCCAGTTTTTATGCACTGACGAATGTAACATGAGTTTCCAAGCTCCGCCGATCCATTTTGCATCTTGCTAATAATAGACGCATGCGCAGGTGAAACAAAAATATCGATTGCGTGGCCATTGTTCGGCGTGATACTATCGCTCGAAAGTGTGAAGTCAGGCGAATCGGTTAATCCATCTGGCGAAAGCACTTGCTTCTTGATCGAAATATCGTAGCTAAAGTCAGGTTTGCCATTTTCAAGAGTCAAGATACACGAATGCACAGTCGGGTCCTTGAAGACGGGAATGCCAAAATTTACGATTTCAGCAATGCGCGAATGATCGTAAATAAATCGCCGAGACCGTCTCGAATAGAGATTCGATAAAATCGGCGTCGGAACGATATAACTAAAGTAGCCATGTTGCTTAATCAGCGTTAACGACCTCTCAATAAATAATTCAAATCTATCATATCTTCCCTCTGCCGAAAAATATTTATTATGAAAATATTGCTTTAAATTATCCTCAGTAACCATTCCATACGGCGGATTCCCAACAATGGCATCAAATCCGCCATTCGACATTATCTCGCGGAATGCGCTTTGGAAGCTGAATGGCTTTATGCGCTTCTCCTCTTCATCGGTGAGTGGGAAGAGATCGGAAATATCATACTCGACGAGGGAGTTACCGCACTGGATATTCTTGGAGAGATCGGGCAGTATCTTGGTTCGCTCGAAGGAAAGCTGCTCGGCGGTCGCGCCGGATTCGGATTCGAGGAGTTTCAGGAAGAGCGAAAGCTGCGCCACTTCCACGGCCTGCCGGTCAATATCCACGCCGAAGATATTGTCCAAAAGTATCTGCTGTTTCTGCTTGAGCGACAATACGAAAATTCCCTTTTCGATCTCGGTGCATTTCGCTTTTTTGGCTTCGGCGGGGTTGTCGTTATACCATTTTTCGACATGATGCAGCACGGTGTCATACACGGCGATAAGGAACGATCCGGAGCCGCAGGCAATATCGGCGAAGCGGAGTTTGGAGATTTCTTTGGGAGTAAGCCCGCGTAGGTCGGTGCCTCCGGCCCGACCGGTCACGTCACCGGCGCGGGTTGCGGCCACCGGGGAGTCGGGCGAGGACGCCCGACCTACGCGAACGCGGGGATCGAGGATTTTCCCGACGGTATTTGCTACAATGTAATCGACAATATATTTCGGTGTATAATATACTCCTCCGGACTTTCGTACTTCGGGTTTTTCTTCTATTTCGGCGCGCTTGGCCGTCGTGGTAACAACTTTGCCGAGGAACCGCTCGTAAATCGAGCCAAGCAGTTCGATGGGAATGTACGTGAAGAGATATTTCGAATGGGTGTGCGAAATATCTGCGCAGAGATCGGCGAACACTTTGTCATCCGGTGCATGCCACTCGGGTTTATCGATGTCGTGCGGCTTGAAAACGACGCCGTTGTACTTTACGTCAAGCTCTTTACTCCAACTGATGAAGCTCTTCCAGGCTGTTGGTGCGCGTAGGTCGGTGCCTCTGGCCCGACCGGTCGCGTCCCGCAAGTGTGTGTCGGGCGGGGACGCCCGACCTACGCGATGGTTGGCTTTTGCGGCTATTTGATCGACAATATAATCGGTTTCGATATATTTATCTTCTAAGAACCTAATAAAGACAAGGCGATCAATAACTTTCTGCGTGGCTTCGGTGAGGACTTCAGCATTCAGGTTTTCATCCGCTTTCTTGAATGCCTTTGCCAATATCAGCCTATACTCTTCTAATTTTGTCAGGAATGCCTCATCCACAGGCTTTGCTTCTTCGGCCGTGAGCTTCGCCTTCCCTTTGCCCTGCTGCTTCGGCAGCGTTTTCGCAAACTCCTTTAGCTTGCCCGCTTCAACAGCCTCTCGCGAAAAAAGCCAGTAGATATATCCGAATGCTTCTTTATCGAGGTAATCTTTATAACTATAAACTTTTATCTGCGCGGAGGGATAACTTTTTTCGATATGCGGTTGATAGCGGCAGTCGATAATATGGAACTCATCGAAATTCGTCAGTGCGCCAACAGGCGTGCTTGCGCCGTAACCATAGCGTACAAGCTGGAAGTAATCATCGGCATTGTTCAGGTCACGCGAAGGTTTTTTTGCTTCGCAAAAAAAGACCGGATTGCGGTAATCGGGTTTTAGGTAGAATGCATAATCGACTCTACGCGTACTTCCGGCGGTATCGGATTTCTCGATCTTTACTTCCCGCTCGCGCGGGTTGGTTTGCTCGCGGTGCGCAACATCCCATCCAAGCGCGGTGAAAAATTTATCGATGAAATCCGTGCGGACTTCGGATTCCTGATATTTATGCGCCATGAATTCGCCGTGATGTTCTTCGAACTCTCGGACTATTGCGGCAACTTCATTGTATGCATTCTCGAACAGAGTCATGAGGTTGGGAACAAGTTGATCGGGGTCTTGCGTCCCCGACTATTTTCTTACGTCCCATCGGGCCGGAGAAAATAATTTTGAATTTCATGGCGGGCGAAAAAAGTGTCGTATATTAGAAGAGACTATGATGAGCACCTATTTGCTTTTTGAAAACTCAACCATTTCTTTCCAGAGGAATGCCGAAAATGAAAATTAAACGTATCCCGCAAGGAAGAAAACTATAAAGAATTCTTACGGTTTATGAAAAACAAATGCGTTTGCGCATTCTTACATTAGATGACAATTTAAAAACGAAAAGCACCCTTTCAATAAGAACTGGCGGATTTGAAGCTGGATAGCCTATTTTCATGAAGCACAAACGCGTTTTTGTATTTTAGGCACCACTTGTTCATTCAAAAGTAGATTATTCCCTCGGATCGAAGTTCGAGGTATCCCGAAGCTTCTCCCACAACTCGCGCTCCTTGGCGGTAATGTCGTCGGGAATCGCAATATCTATTATGGCGTAGAGATCGCCGCGGGAGCCATCGCTTCGGTAGAGGCCGCGATTTTTGAGGCGAAGCTTGAGGCCATTCTGCGCGCCGGCGGGAATCGTTAGGCGCACGTTGCCATCGAGGGTTTCCATCGGCACTTTCGCGCCCAGGACTGCTTCCCACGGCGCGACATCGATCTCCCGATGCAAATCGAAATTGTCGATGTCGTAAAATGGATGGTTCTGATAAGCGAGCGTCAGGATAAGATCACCGGGCGTGCTGGTGCCGGGCGTGCCTTCGCCCGAAAGCTTAATCTGGCGGCCGGCGTAGGAATGTTCGGGAATTTTTACGCGATAGGTTTTCGTCGTTCCGTCGCCTTTGCGAATGGTGAATTGCTTCGTGCCGCCATGGAAGGCTTCTTCGATGGTGACGGGCAGTTCGGCTTCGATGTCCGAGCCGCGGGTGCTGAATCCGGGCCGTCGGCGCTGGGTGCTGGCGCCGAAGCCCATGCCGGGACCGAAAAACTGCTGGAAGAATTCGGAGAAATCGCCTTCTTCGCCGGTCGTATAGGTGAATCCGCCACCCGCGGGCTGCGGACCCCATCCTGGCGGCGGCGTGAACTGCTCGCCGGTCTTCCAATTTTCGCCGAATCGGTCGTATTTCTTCCGCTTCTCGGCGTCACTCAGGACTTCATAGGCCTCGTTGATTTTTTTGAACTGCTCCTCGGCACCCGCATCTCCCGGATTGACATCGGGATGGTGCTTCCGCGCCAGCTTGCGGTAGGCTTTTTTAATCTCCTCTTCCGTCGCCGTTCGCGGGACGCCGAGGATTTGGTAGTAATCTTGAAATTGAACGGGCATTATCGTGAAACGCTACAGACCTCTTAAGGCAGCCGCGCAGTCAAATCGTTTGCATACTGGGTTGCGCGATCCGTAATGGAAAGAAGAATAGGTGTCCAACGCAAGACGTCGATGGCAACAGCTTCGATGTCCCGCGTTGCATATTCATGTGCAATCTCATTACGCAATTCGCGAATGTCACTAAGGTCTCCGGCGGATTCGGCAATTGATTGTTTCTCCGCGCGGTTCATAATGTCAATAATAGTTCCGGCATCATTGGCCTCCACGGTGCCGATGTAGCGGAGAACTTTTTGAAGCAAGAGATCCGCCAACCGGGCGAAGCGAGCAGTGAGGGCTTCGAATTCGCGCAATTCCGCACGGGAAAAGGAGCCCTCGATCGCTATTTTTCCACAAATATCGTAGCATTCCCGAAGGTAATCCGAGGCGCGAAGGAGTTGCTCGGCAAATAAGGCGAGCTGTTCCGTTCTCGATAAATTCTTTTTCGTCATTCGATTGGCACCGCATCAAACGAAACCATCCGCGCGAACGTGCTGAGATTATTTTCTTGCTCGCCCAGAATATCTATTTTTTGTTCGCCCAGAATTTCCCAGAGCTTCCAGCGAATCTCGCCGATGGTTTTGCGCGGCACAACTTCACGGTTGACAATCATGAGGTCGATGTCCCCGCCGCGCTTGGAATCGTCCACGCGCGAGCCATAGAGATAGACTTTTGCGTTGGGCAAAAATTGCCGGACCGTGTCGTGGATCGTCTGTTGCTCGAATTCGGTGAGTCGCATATCATAAAATCTTTATTCCAGTCAGAAATGTTTCATCTTTGTCAGAAGGGAATTCAATTTGCACGCGGTTTGCACAGACTTCCATCGTAATTAATACGCCGATGTCCGATCTCCTCTATGAAGAGCATGGCTTCACGGCCAGTGAATTGCCGAGCGCCCCGGTGCTCGTCGATAGCGGGCGTTTCGTTTTTTTTATCGCGCTCTCGCTGGACGTGATCCTCTTCGGCACCTTCACCGCCGGATATTTTTTCCTTCGCGTGAGCGCGCCCGCCTGGCCACCGGCAGATTTGCCGCATCTCCGCACATCGCTCGCCGGCGCCGCCACGATTTGCATCGCGATCGCTACGCTCCTGCTCGCGCTTACGGTCTTTGCGCAAAATCGGAATGCGCTCCGCTCGATGCGCGCCTCGCTCGTGCTCGCGCTCATATTCCTTGCCGGCTTTCTCGTGTTAAACGCAAGCGAGTGGAAAGAATTAATTGCGACCGGACTTCCGATCCGCACGGTCTTCGGAGGAATGTATTTCGTGCTTACCGGGCTTTTCCATTTTCATATTATCGCCTGCGCCGTCTATATTCTCAGCAAGTACCGCTGGACGCTCCACTGGCGCCGCTACACCCGCTCGGCGGTCAGCATCGCGCATCTTTCCTATTTCATGGACGCCATGCTCCTCATCTGGCTGGGAATTTTCTATGTGATTTATCTTTAATACCGCCTCGATAAAATACCATCCTTAACCGAACCGAGCCGCGTTATTTTCGGTTAGGCATTTTCCTCGGCGTGTAGGGCGGAATGGTATTTCGCTACCCCGATTTTTTTAACATTTAATAATCGCCTGATGTCATATCTCTTTACTTCCGAATCTGTTTCCGAAGGCCATCCCGATAAGATAGCCGATCAAATTTCCGATGCCGTCCTCGACGCCATCCTCGCGCAGGACCCCAACTCTCGCGTGGCCTGCGAGACGTTCGTCACCACTGGCCTCGTCGTCGTGGGCGGTGAAGTAACGACGAACGCTTACGTGAACGTAGAGGAAGTTGCGCGCGAAGTTATTAGGCGCATCGGTTACACGAAGGCGGAATACCGCTTCGATTACGCATCGTGCGGCGTGCTCACTTCGATTCATTCGCAGTCGCCCGACATCGCGATGGGCGTCGATACGGGCGGCGCGGGCGATCAGGGTATGATGTTCGGCTACGCGACGGACGAAACGCCAGAGTATATGCCGGCCCCGCTCTACTTTGCGCACCGGCTCGTCCGGGCGCTTGCCTGGGCGCGCAAGAACAAGCCGGAGCTTATGCCTTACCTCCGTCCCGATGCCAAATCGCAGGTTACCATTGAATATGAAGGACGCACGCCCAAGCGCGTGCATACCGTCGTTATTTCCACGCAGCATGATCCGAATGTGACGCAAGCACAGATTCGCTCTGATGTCATCGAGCATGTGATCAATCATGTTATCCCCGCGTCCATGCGCGATAAGGACATGATCATCCACGTCAACCCGACGGGCAATTTTGAAATTGGCGGACCTCACGGCGATACCGGACTTACGGGACGCAAAATTATCGTCGATACATACGGCGGCAGCGCGCCGCATGGCGGTGGAGCGTTTTCGGGAAAAGATCCCTCGAAGGTCGATCGCTCGGCGGCCTACGCCGCGCGGCATGTTGCGAAGAATATCGTTGCCGCCGGACTTGCGAAGGAATGCACTGTGCAGCTTGCCTACGCGATTGGCGTGGCCGAGCCGGTTTCCATCAACGTCGATACCAAAGGCACCGGACGCCTGCCGGACGTGGAGCTTGCCGACATGATTCGCCGCACCGTCGATCTCACACCGCGCGGTATCATCGCGCGCTTAGACCTCAAGCGCCCGATCTACCAGGCCACCGCCGCCTATGGCCACTTTGGCCGCGATGAATTTTCGTGGGAGAAGCTCGACCTGGTCGAGGATTTCAAGAATGCCAGCGCCCTCGCGCATAAGACGAATGGGCGCGTGGCGGTGGGAGTCTGAATCAAACGCAGTGTGCCGGGAAGCGCGGCTTCCCGGCCAATCAAGCAGCGATTGACGGCGCACACGCTCTTCGTGGGAGTCATTTCCAAACTAAATGACGTTCCCAAGAAAACAATTAGACGAATGATATGAGCCGCCGGCTTCTCACATTGTCTCTTCTCGGGCTGCTTTGTGTAGCGGGCTGTTTATGGTCGTCCGAGGAGAATACCGGTCCCTTCACTATCTATAATGGTCCTTCCGCAATCGTCGATGTCGAAGTCGATTCTTCGCGTTCGCTTTCGGGCGTGGAGACGGGAACGACGTTCGTCTATCCCAACGATCGCGATTCGGTGCAGAATATTATCGTAAATGGGAAACTCGTATGGTCGGACACTCCGGCATTTATGGATAGTCTTGCGCCCTATTATCTCGATGGGCGAACGAATACGGTCACCATCGTCTGGCCGCATGTTTCGAAAACAGATACGGAATTGTTTCAAGACGTGTACCAAGTTTTTTCTCCTCTGCCCGGTGATACCATCGTTCGCGCGGATGGAATTACCTTACGTTATCCCGCCCTGTATGAAATGAGGGGACAGTACGTCACGCTGGACGATGGCACGGACACGATCGGTACGTATCTCGATACCATCGGCGTTCGGATCATTCCAGATACAATGCTCGAAAAGTTACATGGTCCCTGGGCACGAATTACACTTGATTTTATCGACTCTCGCGGCTACTTCGCGGGCAACAATATCCATAGCACGACGGTCATTGGTTACCGAAGCATTCAATATCCGATGAAATAGCTATGAGAAAATCTCCCTGGCTGCTTCTTTCGCGCGCCACCATCGTTGCGGCGCTCTATCCCTGGCTCGTGAGCTTCGGGCCGGACGATTCGCTGAGCCACCAAGTCTCGATTTATGGTTCGGAGGGAAGCTATACTTACATCAATCGCGATTGCTCGAATAATATTACTTCGCGCCTTCCTGTTCCTTTTTCCGAAGTAGCCGCAAGCTATGAAGCGCCAATCAATGACGTATGGGGATATAAACTGCGCGCGGGCTATCTTCATACCGCTTATGGATACAACATCCTTCCCTATAACACGAGTGCCGTGGCGCAAAATACTGCATACGGCGGCGCATCGCTCGATCTCAAGAAGCCCTACTGGGGCGTGGACTTCGGGGCGCTTGGGTTCAGCCGCCCGATGGCCTTTGCGAATGACCATTCCGGCATAACCTATACCCTTGGAGCACGGTTCGGGTATCTCTCGGCATGGTATCTTACGATGGGAATGCTGAACTCGGATCCGATCATTGGCAGCCGGCCCGCGTTCAATAGCGGAATCGGCTTCGCGCTTTCGGACGCGAAGACGAACATGGAGCCTGCTCATTTATGGCTCGGGGTTGAATTCGGCCCGCCCTTCGATAATGGCAGAAACGGACTTTTCGCATTCCCTTACGACGGGGTCGTCAGTGGCGAGCTTGCCGTCCCGGCATTTCGCAGTTGGCTCATCTCCCTTCGCGGCGGCGTGGACCCCAATGGGCAGGGCAGCGGATATATGTCGGGAGGATTAAGTTACCGGTGGTAATGAACGGGCGCAAACCGCGCGGACTGGTATAGATCACACGTTGGAACCGCCCCATCGTTCTCGCAGTTTGCAAGCCGCGCTAAAAGAGCGCTGAGTGCTCGGAATAATATAGCACTGACAAAAGCGGGAGTGGCGAAATTGGCAGACGCACTACTTTGAGGTGGTAGCGCCGCAAGGCGTGGGGGTTCAAGTCCCCCCTCCCGCACACTTTGAGAACGGTGTTCTTCGAAAAATTCTGGTAGCCGTGACCTTTAGGTCACGGTGTAAAATCCCCACCGATCCAAAAATTTCACCGTGACCTGAAGGTCACGGCTACAAAGGCGGAAGCCTTTAGGCCCAAAATGTGTTAATGTCTCTCCATCACCTAAATTTATTACATGGCAACGAACATAGTAATGCCCAAAATGGGCGAATCGATTACCGAAGGCACCGTTCTTCGATGGCTGAAAAAAGAAGGCGACGCCGTCCAGAAGGACGAACCAATTCTCGAAATTTCGACCGATAAAGTCGATACCGAAGTGCCGTCGCCGGTAGCCGGGACGCTGCTCAAAATTTTAGCGCAGGAGAAACAGACGGTCGCCGTCGGCGAACCGATTGCCTCTATTGGCACGAATGGCGAAGCGGCCCCAACTGGTAGTGGCGCGGTTTCCGCGCCTGCCCCGCAACAACAGCAGGCTCCGAAGGAACAAGCTCCGCAACAGCAAGCTCCACAACAGCAAGTTCCACAACAGCAGCAGACCCCGCCGCCACAGCAACAGCAAGTTCCAACGCCATCCAATGGACAGGCGCAAGGGCAAGGCCAGGCCGTCGTGATGCCGAAGATGGGCGAGTCGATCGCCGAAGGCACGGTCCTCCGTTGGCTGAAAAAAGAAGGCGATGCGGTTCAGAAGGACGAGCCGATTTTAGAGATTTCCACCGATAAAGTCGATACTGAAGTTCCGGCGCCATTTGCCGGCACGCTCTCGAAAATTGTCGCGAAAGAAAATGAAACCGTAGCCGTCGGTGCAACGATAGCTTATATTTCCTCTCAGAGTAGTGGCGCGGTCCCCGCGCCTGCCGCGCCGAAGCCGGAGACGCAAGCGGCAGTAGTGACAAAAGCCGAAGCACCTAAAACCGCCGCCACTTCGTCCAACGAGTCCACTCCGTCCACCGCTGCGCCCTCGCCGCAGCCACAAGCGCCCGTGGCCCAGACTAAATCCTCACCTGCCGGGAAAGACGACCGCTTCTATTCCCCGCTCGTAAAAAATATTGCGAAGACCGAGGGCATTTCGCCCGATGAACTTTCGCGGATTCCCGGAAGCGGAATGGAAGGCCGTGTCAATAAGACCGACATGCTGAAATATGTCGAGTCCCGCAAAGGGCAGGCTGAAAGTACTGCCCCACGCGTGCAGAGCGGACAGCCTGCCTCTGCTCCCAGCTTCGCGCCGCAAGCGCCACAGCCGATGCAGGCGGCCGCCTTTGCCGCCAGCGGCGAAGCCACGACCATCATCCCGATGGACAATATCCGTCAGCGCATTGCCGAGCACATGGTGCGCTCGGTGCATACGAGCGCGCATGTCACGAGCATCAGCGAAGTGGATGTAACGAATATCGTCAATTATCAGAAAAAGAATAAAGAGAGCTTCGAGCAGCGATATGGCGTGCGGCTCACGCTAACGCCGATCTTTGTCGAGTGCATGATAAAGGCGTTGCGCGAGTTCCCGTTCATCAATGCCTCGATCGACGGAACGAATATCGTCGTTCGCAACGAGATTAACTTTGGGATCGCGGTCGCGATGCCGAAGCAGGAAGGCTCCCCGCTGCCACCGGCGCTTATTGTGCCGGTCATCAAGCACGCAGACCGCCTAAGTCTTGCTGGACTGGCCGGGGCCGTTCACGAATTGGCCAACAAAGCCCGCACGAAGAAACTGACGCCGGACGATATTTCCGGCGGCACGTTCACGCTCACGAATCCTGGAATGTTCGGCAATATTCTTTCGACGCCGATCATCAGCCAGCCGAACCTTGCCATCATGACGACCGGCGCGATCGTCAAGCGGCCGGTCGTCAAGACCGATCAGGAGGGTAACGATTACATCGCGATCCGTTCGATGATGTATCTCGGCCTTTCGCACGATCACCGGCTGATTGACGGCCTCTATGCCGTGCAATTCACCGAGCGGGTGAAGCAGTATATGGAAGCCTTTCGAGGGGACATATAAAAGTGAGAGTGTAGTGCGAAGTTGCACTTCGCACTATTCCTGCGATAGTGCGCGCAGCACGTCTTCGGTTGAGCGTTCGATATCTGCTCCACCGGTGAGTTTATGGAAGGCGCGTTCGAGCGAGGCTTCGCCGGATTCCTCGAGCAATTCTGACGGAGTTCCAATCGCGATGAGCCGGCCGTGGTTCATAATGGCGATCCGGTCGCAGAGACGCTCGACAACATCGAGCACGTGGGAGCAAAAGAAGATGGTCTTCCCGGATGCACCGTGCGCGAAGCGTCGTATAACTTCCTTGAAGATGAGCGCGGCATTGGCATCGAGGCCGGAGAGCGGTTCATCTAATATGAGTACTTCTGGATTGTGAATAAGCGCGGCGATGAGCAGGATTTTTTGCTTCATTCCTTTCGAAAACTCCGCGAGCAATTTTTTCTGGTCCTCGCTCGTAAGCTCGAAGAGCGAGAATAGTTCTTCGCGCTGCTCGGCAAGCTTTTTCCGGTCGATATGGCGCAGCGTTCCGCAAAGATCGAGAAATTCGTCCGCGGTCAGGCTTTCATATAGGATCGCATTTTCCGGCACATAGCCAATGCGTTTTTTCACCTCGTTGGATTCTTCCACGACATCGAATCCCGCGATGCAGACCGTCCCCGTCGTGGGCCGCGAAAGACCCGTGAGAACTTTTACGGTCGAGGACTTCCCCGCTCCATTCGGTCCGAGCAACGCGAAGATTTCTCCCGCTTCGATTTCCAGCGATAAGTCTTCGACAGCGACGGTGTCGCCATATTTTTTGCTGAGATGAAGGATGTTGATCATGGGGAAAGGATGAACTGCTTCGAAAGTTTTCTTCGTTATTGCGAGGAGAACGAATCGACCGAAGGGAGATTCGTTCGACGAAGCAATCCGTTGGGTAAACGGGGAGATTGCTTCGTCGCGTTCGGCTCCCTTCGGTCGCCGAACGCTCCTCGCAATGACATTCTTTAACGTTTATGGCATTTTAATTCTGACAACCAGCGATGATGGATTTATGTCGACATGATCGTATTCGAGCGTCAGTTTATTTTCGCCCGCATTGGCCTCGATATGCTGGGGGATGGACACTCCGTTCACCCGCATCGGTTCCGCAAAGTGCACCGCTATATCTGGCGGAGTGGTGGTGATGGATTCTGGAACCCCATTCCATCGCTGATAGCGCACGAGGGTTAAATTCCCAGAGGAAGAATCGGTCGGCAGCGCGCCTTCAAAATCCAGCGCGGTGGTAGAAACGCCGGGAACGCGAATGATGAGCGCGTGGTGGAGATCGTTATCCGAATAGAATTTCACGGAGTCATTCGCATCCGTATCGATCCGCACGAGTCCATAAATAATATCGCTCATATCTTCGAGCGAGATGCCTTGCAAATGCGTGAGAGCTTCGAGCGAATGCGTATCCGTCGGCCCGGAAAGTGTTTGGCCATGAAGGATGTCGTAGAATTTATACTCCTGCGGCGAGGCGAGAAATCGTGCAACGTTAATTCCAAATGGCCCCATTACTTCGATGCCGAGGGAATCTATTCGATTGCCGCTTGCATCGAGGCGTTTGCTTTTTAATGTAAAGCTCGCGGAGTTCGATTCGCCATTTTGATCCACGGTAATGTCCCCCGAGGCATTCAGGCTTCGGGCCGCGCGGGACTTGCGATCGAGCCAGGAGTGAATCCCCGCGATCGCCGCCATATTGGCCGATTGCGCGAGCGGATGGACCACCGTGGTCTTGGGTGCCGAAGCGCAGCCCGCGAGGAAGCCGCCCAAAAGGGCGGCGGATATGACAGTTTTGTTCCCGAAACGGCTCGACATTAAGACCTCTCTACGTGAATTATGAGAAAGGTAACAAAGGGTGTCCGCTATACAGTCCGAGTCCCGGTTTGTCCACTGGGCTACGCATCCGAAATTGTTTCAGAATTTTTTAAAAATCACACAATCGCTTGATGTATCAGGCTGAAACGCATGTTTCATGGCGTTGGCATTCGAATGGACATTACTCTATCACGAAGAATGATTTGACGCCTTTAGTGAACACGAAGTAAGACAACTAAAATGAAAACATCGCGTAATAGCGGCACAATACGCGATCCTTATTTTTGCAGCGCAAATCACCTACGTCATAACTCTTAACCTCTATTAATACAATGATAACATCAACCCTCAAAATCGCGAGCGCTGCCGCACTTATCGCGATTTCGACCGCATTTAGCGCTACGCTACGCGCGCAAACGTTTTCACGCCCGGTCATTCTTATGAGTGGAATCGTTCGCTCGGATGAAACCGCGCAGCCAACTTCCGTAAAAGTAAGCATTCGGGAAGTCGGCGACACCACTATGGAAATCACGTGTAGCACCTCGAACAAAGAAACCGGACGATATTTGGTGGTATTACAACCCGCTAAAAAATACTGGGTGCATCTCGAAGGGGATTCGGTCCTGACCAAGGACATCCTCATCGCGACGCCACCGGCCGATCAAACGCAGCAACTTCCACGGGACTTCACGGTCGCGCTGCGCGAGACGGACGATGCTACGGCAACAAAAGCTTCATCTCCGCAGAATTAGAAAACTGCGGAACTGAATAAGTGTCCTGTCACGAGCGTTTCATGGTTGCTCGTGACACATAAGCAGAGAAAGCAAAGCAACGGAGAGCGGTCCGGGATCAGCGATGATCCAGAGGATCGCTCTCTTGTTGTCTATCAGTCGGGAATTGGGCTGGAACGAAATAGCTCATTCGATTCTTTTCCTCCTACATTTTTGGGCTTCTATTCGCAGGCCGGAGATGTTACCATAATATGATTTTTTCGTGATCCGAAGGACCGTTACTATTAAGAACCGCGCAGGCCTGCACACACGCCCCGCCGCCGCCATCGTAAAACTTGCCAGCAAGTTCAATTCCGAATTTTTCATAATCAAAGAGGGGTTCCGTATTAATGGAAAGTCGATCATCGGTGTCATGACGCTCGCGGCCGCGCAAGGAAGCCAACTCGAACTCGAATTCGACGGCCCAGACGAAGAGCAGGCCATGAAGGAACTCGTCGATTATTTTGAAAAGGGATTCGAAGAGGAAAGTTAAGAATGAGGAGTTATGAACGTTGTTTGTAGCCGTGACCTTTAGGTCACGGTTGCGAAGCGTAAAATTGATAATATACACATCGTGACCTAAAGGTCACGGCTACAACACGCTTGGCATCTCGACATAAAGAGGCGAAAGAGACGCTACGGTTCAGCGGAATCGCGGCGAGCCGTGGCATTGCCATCGGCCCGGCCTACCGCTATTTCCGCACGCTGCTTTATGGCGAGGACCATCCGCTTGCCGTGACCGAAGTCGGGCAGGAAATCGAGCGGTTCGATGCCGCCGTTCAAAAGGCGCGGCAGGAAATCGAGAAGGTGCGCCGCGTGGCCGAGCAAAAAGTCGGCACGCCTGCCTCTTCTATCTTCGAGGCGCAGATGATGATGGTCTCGGACGAATTTATTTTAAGCACGATTCGGCAGCGCATTAAACATGAGTTGAAGCCCGCGGCCTTCGCGGTTGATTCGGAATTTTCCGCACACCAGGATATGCTGAAGGCAAGCGACAGCCCGGTGATGCGCGAGCGCGCCGACGATGTCGAAGATATAAAACAGCGGCTCCTGCGTTACTTGCTCGATCGCAAAAAATGGCTTTCGAAGATTGAGGAGCCTTCCATTCTTGTGGCGGAATTGCTTACGCCGGCAGATGCGATTCTGTTCGCGCGCTCCTCCATGCTCGGGTTTGCGATCGATGGCGGAGGTCTGACGAGCCACGTCGCGATCCTTGCGCGCTCGCTCGGAATTCCGGCGCTCGTCGCGCTGCACTCGGCCGCCGAGCATATCGAAACCGGCGACCTGCTTATCCTGGATGGCGAACGAGGGGAACTTATCGTTTGCCCGGATAAGGAGACGCTGCGCGGATACGAGCAGGAGCAAAGTTATGTCCTTGGCAGTGGTGTCGAAGCAGAGGGACCGATTCTCGAAGCGGGCGCGCCGGTCGTGAAGACAGTGGATGGTCATGACGTGACCCTACTGATGAATCTCGAATTCGGCAATGAAATCGCGATTCTCGAAGCCGAACGACTCTCGGAAACCACCGCGCTTGCGGATGGCAAAAAACGTCTGGGACTTGGACTCGTTCGCACGGAGCATTTTCTGCTGCTTCATGATGATTTCCCAACCGAAGAAGAACAGAACGATCTTTATAAAAATCTTGCAGATCGCTTCCATCCTGCCACTGTTACGCTCCGCACCTTCGATGTTGGCGGCGATAAAGTTTTGAGCGGCTCGTACCGCGAAGATAATCCCTTCCTCGGATGGCGCGGTCTTCGCATTTCGCTCGATGAGCCGGATCTTTTTCTGGCACAGCTCCGGGCCATTTTGCGGGCCTCCGAGCGCGGCAACGTGAAGCTGATGTTCCCGATGGTAACATCACCGGATGAACTGCAACGCGCCCTCGCCTTCCTGCAGGAAGCAAGGAATATGCTGCAAGTGAATCGAGAGCCATTCGATGAGCATCTTCCCGTTGGCATTATGGTGGAAGTCCCCAGCGCCGCGATCATGGCGGAGTCGTTCGTAAGCATGGTCGATTATTTTTCGATCGGCTCGAACGATCTCACGCAATATACGCTGGCGGTCGATCGCGGGAATGATCTCATTGCAACGCTCTATCAGGAGTTGCATCCCGCCGTGCTGAAACTGATTCAACTCACGGTTCAGGCAGGAAAGCGAGCGAAGAAGCCGGTCTCGATCTGCGGCGAACTGGGAGGGTATCCACTGGCCACGCCAATTCTGGTCGGTATGGGAATCGACGAGATTTCCGTTTCACCCACGGCTATTCGTTCGCTCGCCGAGCGCATCCACCTGCTTCGCTATGAGGAATGCAAGGTGCTTGCGGACCGCGTGATCGCGAACTCCGTTTCCCCGGAAGATGTGAAGCGCCAGATCCTGCAGTTCCTCTCGGAGCGGCAACTCATCGACGTATTCAGTGAAACCACCCTGCGCGCGGGGTTTGGGGCGCGGTTAATTAAGAAGTAGCTACGTGCTTTTGAGATCGTTCTCGCTCGATGCGCTCCAGCCGCATCGAATGCGTGCGATACTTCGGGAAGAAGAGACCAAGCACATAAGACTTCGCTAAAAAGCTCCAGAAGCCAGGCTGCTGCAAATCCGGTGAAATCTTCGAGGCAATTTTCGCGTGGGCATCGCGCGCTTTGCTCCAGTGCATTCCGGCTTTCTCGTGGTGAACCGTATGGTAACCATTGTTGAAGAGCATGACATTTAAGAAGCCAACAAAATTTCGGGAATGATTCCATTCCGATTCCTCATCGGCATGGACGTGCTGCACGTAATTGAAAATGAGCACGCTGAAGAGGCCCACTTGCTGCGGAATAACCACGAAGAGCAATGCCTTTTTCCAGTCGATAACAAGGGCGGCCGCGACCCAAAGCGCGAGCGCAGCATACTGTCCAAGGCAGAACCAAAAATAGCCGCGATCCTCGGTCCATTGCCGCTTCAGGTAATCTCGAATCGGCTTTTGCTGATAAAAACTGCTGACGGTCGGGTACGCAAGCAACATGAAAAGATGATTGTGCTCCGTAAGCCGGTAGGTGATCGTATAATCGCCTTCCCGGTTGTTAAGCGCGTGATGGTTCATGTTGTGCGTCGGAATCCATGCGAACGCTGGGAACCCATAGAAGATGGTAAGCCAATAATCGGTAAGCCGATTCAACATCTTTCCGCGCCAAATCGGGATGTGATTGTGGTTATGCGCGATGACCGTCACCGCGACCGAAAGAAATAGATACATAATATACGCAGCCCAGTGGAACCCGTAGACCCATTGTGCAAAAAACAGCGCCGTGGTAACAACCATATAGCCCAGCGTCCGCCGGTCGGCCTTATATCGTAACAACGAGGAGAGACTTTCTAAATTAAATAATTCTTTTTCGTTTTCTCTGTTGAAACAACCGTCAGATCGTTCGATTGCTCCGATTGTATGACAGAATCAAGGATAAATAGGTGCCCGCAATTCAAATTCATAATGAATCCGGCCGTCTGAATTCATATTCAATCATGCCGCCTGAATTCATAATAAATCATGCCATCTGAATGATTGGCAAATTTTCGCAGTTTATAGAACGAAATGGATGAGTAGCATCCATAAGTCATCTTTCATGGATAGACGAACTTTTATTATCAGCGTAGCTTCCTCCACAGCGGCATCCTCCGCGATGCTTTCCGCGCGCCACAGCGTGTTCGCTGATTCCGCTTCCCCGAATGGCCAGCCGATTTTGCCGGTCGAGCGCGAGCCGAAGGATGAAAAATATTGGGACTCCATTCGGGATGAATTCCCTATCACGCGCGAACTGATCTATTTCAACAACGGCACGATGGGCCCCAGCCCACGCCCGGTGACCGAGCGGGTCACGAAGCGCATCGAGTACGTTGATCGCACCGGCGAATATAATGGCGATTACGAAGGACTTCGCACGGCCATTGCGCGCGTGCTCAACGCCGAGAGCGGCGACCAGATCGCCTTCACGCATAACGTGAGCGAAGCGATCTCCATCGTGGCGAGCGGCATCGAGCTCAAGGCTGGTGACGAGGTATTGCTCACGAATCAGGAACATGCTGGCAATGCGATTCCCTGGCTAGCGCGAAAAAAGCGCGATGGGATCGTGATTAAATTCGTGCCGCTCACGGATGAAAATGCGAAGTCTTATAGCGATGACGATTTCATGCAGCGCGTAAGCGATGCGATCACGCCGCGAACCCGCGCCATTTCGATGCCGCACCTTACCTGCACCACCGGGCAGTTGCTGCCCATCAAGCGGCTCACCGCACTGGCCCGAGAAAAAGCGCGCGCGAACAGCGCGCCTATCTGGTTCCTCTCCGATGGCGCGCACCCGCCGGGAATGCTTCAAACCGATGTGCGAGACCTGGGGGTGCATGCGTATGCCTCGTGCGGGCACAAGTGGCTCTGTGGGCCGAAGGGCATCGGCTTCCTTTACATCGAGCCGGAACTTATGCAAAATGTGATCCCGACCTGGTGCGGCGCGGAGGTCGATAAATATTGGGGCTACGACGGCCGGCTCGATTTCCTTCCCACTGCTTCACGCTACGATTTTGCGACGCAAAATTTCGCGCTCTTCGACGGACTTCATGCCGCCATTGATTTTATGGAGAAGATCGGCTTCGATAAGATTGAAGCGCGCGTGCAATATTTAACCGGAACCCTTCGCTCCGGGCTTCGCGAAATGAGTGACGGCCGATTTCGTTTCCTTACACCGGAAACATCTGTGACGGGCCTGACGACTATTAAACTCGATAAGATGAATTACCAGGATTTTGCGAATACGCTGCTTGCAAAATACAAAGTCCGCACACGCGTGGTCCCCGAAGGCGCGCTCGATGCGAACCGGTTCAGCGTGCATATTTATACATCTGAAGAGGATATTCAGAAATTTTTGGCGGGGGCAAAAAGCGTGCTGGGATAGCAATGTGGAATGCAGTTTGCACTCATTCTTGAGTATCTCTGATTAGGTTTCACTGTCATCCTGAGCGGAGTTCGATCCGACGAAGGAGGATCGAACGGCGTCGAAGTATCTCGTGTAGTTTGGCAGTCAAGTGAATTACCAGGGATTCTTCGACTCCACAAATCTCCGCTGTCGCTCCGTTTTGCTCCGCTCAGAATGACAAGCTAAGTAAATCAGAGTTTCCATATTCTTAACTCTTAACTGTCTCACATTCCCCAGCTAATAATCCCCTCCAGCCCATTGACCTGTTGAACGAGATGTTCCGTCGGCATAACGAATTCGGTGTGATGCAATCCGCCGATCAAGCGGACCATGGGAGAAAGCCGAATTCCGAAACCGATCATGCCGGAGATATAGGAACGAAAGTGCATCGTGGTCTCGATTTCGGAATAGCCATAAATACTCTTCTGCGACGATTGGAAGCGCAGGCGTATGAAGGGCGCATCGACAAACGGCTCGGCACGGCTATTCCCTGTTTGATAATGCGCAAGGCCCACGGTGAACAGGAACATGCCGTCATTATTGATATCGCTCGAAACTCCAGCAGAATAAAAGAGTAGATGATGTGCCACGTGGAGTGCCTGTGCTGCCACGCCGATATCCGATCCTTCGAAAGTTGCAACGCCGGTGTAATCCACGGAAACGCGCCCATACTTCCCGAGTTGATAGGGATCGGTCGGAACATCGAGCGGTGGAGCTACCGACATTTCGATAATCAGCCCGGTGGGCGGCGTAATCTCATGGACGATAAACGGCAGAGGTTGCGGAATGCCATTGGGAACGGCAGGGGGAAGATACGACGAGGCATAGTGACCCCCCTGCGCGCGCGCGTTCGCCGAGTGGAACACGCCAACGAGTAATGCTAATACCGATATCTTCAGTATCCGAGTGGCAATCCTAAACATTCCAAACATATAGGTTGGAGTTATTTACTATAAGACGAAAAGATGATGCTGAAAGGTTTAAACTATTCTCGAATTTCCGCGTAAAACGAAAAAAAAAATGGAAGTGGCGAGGTACATTTAGGAGCGTGTCGTATTTTCGTACACTTTTTAGAATTAACGTGCAATAATCGGACACTTTATTGCTGTAAGAAAGCTTTAACAAATAACATGGCCTCTTTTGATTATGACGTAATAGTGCTCGGCGGCGGGCCGGGCGGGTATCCGGCGGCGATTCGTTCCGCGCAATTGGGAATGAAAGTAGCGTGCATCGAGCGCGATCGTTTAGGCGGCATTTGCCTAAACTGGGGCTGCATCCCGACGAAGGCGCTGCTCAAGAACGCCGAGATTTATCACACGATACAAATCGCCCCGGAAGAATGGGGTCTTGCATACGATAATCTTCGCGTCGATTTCACGCGCGTCATCAAACGTTCGCGCGATGTCTCCGACCGCGTCGTCAAAGGCGTCGAATTCCTCTTTCGCAAGAATAAAATAGATTCGATCAAGGGCTTTGGCGTGCTTACCGGGAAAAATTCCATCGAAGTCACCGACAGCGAGGGCAAAAAACGGACCGTAACGGCCAAGAACATTGTCATCGCGACCGGCGCGCGCGCGAAGCAGTTCCCTAACTTGAAGCCCGATGGCAAGCAAGTTCTTTCCTCGACCGAAGCGATGATTATGAATCATATCCCCGAGTCGATGACGATCATCGGCGCGGGCGCGATCGGAATGGAGTTCGCCTACTTTTACAAGACTTTCGGAACGAAGGTATCGGTCGTGGAAATGATGCCGAATATTTTACCGGTGGAAGATATGGAAGTATCCGTGGAACTCGAAAAGATATACAAGCGGCAGGGCTATCAAATCTTCACGAAGCATAAAGTAAATGGCGTGAAGATTGAAAAGAAGGCCACGAAAGTCGAGATCGAATCCGCCGATGGTAAGAAGCAGACCCTCGAAGCCGAATGCGTCCTTGTTGCCATTGGCGTCGCGGGCAACACGGAGAATATCGGCCTCGAAAAGCTCGGCATCAAAATGACGAAGGGCTTTATCGATGTCGATGAATATATGCGCACTCCTGCCGAGGGGATTTATGCCGTTGGCGATGTCGCCGGTCCACCGTGGCTTGCGCACGTTGCAACCCATGAAGGCATTCTCGCCGCCGAACACATTGCCGGACATCATCCCCACCCGCTCGATTACGATAACATCCCAGGCTGCACCTACTGCCAGCCGCAGGTAGCGAGCACGGGCATGACGGAACGCGCCGCAAAAGAGGCAGGCATCGAATATAAGATCGGCAAATTCCCCTTCACCGCGCTCGGTAAAGCTCGCGCCATGGGCGAGACCGATGGCTTCGTGAAGCTTGTCGTTGGAACGAAATATGACGAAATCTTAGGCGCACATATTATTGGCCACGAAGCGGCGGAGATGATCGAAGAGATCGTCGTCGGCCGTGCTCACGGCGCGACCGGGCTTTCGCTTACCAAGACCATCCACCCGCACCCGACCTGGTCGGAAGCCGTGATGGAAGCCGCCAGCGTGGCAGAGGGCGAGCCGATTCATTTATAACTCACTCCCACTCGATCGTCGCCGGCGGCTTCGAGCTTATGTCATAAACTACGCGGCTGAGGCCGCGGACTTCGTTCGAAATACGGCTCGATACATGCGCGAGAAAATCGTGCGGAAGGCGCGCCCAATCGGCCGTCATGCCATCGACGCTGGTGACGGCTCGTAGCGCGACGACATTCTCATACGTCCGCTCGTCGCCCATCACGCCAACAGTCTGCACCGGCAGCACGACGGCGAATGCCTGCCATGTTGCATGATAGAGTTCCCAAGCTCGAAGTTCCTCGATGAAAATAGCGTCAGCCGAGCGGAGGATTTCGAGCTTCGGGCGTGTGATCTGGCCGATCACGCGAATCGCAAGCCCGGGGCCAGGAAACGGATGGCGATCGATAAAATGCTCTGGAATTCCAAGCGCCCGGCCCACATTGCGGACTTCGTCTTTGAATAATTCTCGAAGCGGTTCGATGAGTTTCAGGTGCATCTTTTCCGGCAGGCCGCCGACATTATGATGCGATTTGATCGTAGCCGAGGGGCCTTTGAAGGAAAGCGATTCGATTACATCAGGATAAATTGTCCCCTGCACTAAGAATTTAGCGCCGCGAAATTTTTCGGCTTCTTCCGAAAGCACGTCAATAAATGCTCTGCCGATAATTTTCCTCTTTTCTTCCGGGTCGCTTATTCCTTCCAGGCGATCGAGAAAAAGATCGGACGCATCTCGAAAATCGAGATCGATGCCGAAATGATCGCGGAAAGTATGCACGACTTCCGCGCTTTCGCCGCGCCGCATCAGGCCATTATCGACATGAATGCACTTTAGCTGATTGCCAATAGCTTTGTGAACTAGGACAGCGGCTACCGCGGAATCGACGCCACCGGACAATGCACAAATCACCGTATCCGACCCGGCTTTCTCTTTAATGTCCCTCACCGTCGCTTCGATAAAATCTTCGGGCGACCAATCGGCTTTCAGTTTTGCAATCTCGAAAAGAAAATTCGAAAGAATTTGCGTCCCGCCTTCGGTATGCACGACCTCCGGATGAAATTGAATTCCCACGATGGACTCATCGTCATTCGCGATGCCTGCAAAAGGAGCATTCGCACTGCGAGCGGTGATGTGAAATCCGGGCGGGATTTTTTTTAGCGAATCGCCATGAGACATCCATACATTTGCGTGTGGCGGAATATCCTTAAAGAGCTTTGCATTTTTATCTTCGACGATGATTTCCGCGCGACCATATTCCCGCCGCGCACTCTTATCAACTTCCCCACCTAATTCATACGCGATAAGCTGCAAGCCATAGCAAAGCCCGAGCAGCGGCTTGCCCATCGTAAAGATTTCGTGCGCGCACTTGGGCGCATCCAGCGCATAGACGCTCGAAGGACTGCCGGAAAGAATGATCGCTTTGGGGTGAAAGGCTTCTATCTCCGCAAGGGAAGCATTGCATGGCAGAATCTCCGCATAGACGCCAAGCTCGCGCACGCGCCGGGCAATAAGCTGCGTGTATTGGGAACCGAAATCGAGAATAAGAACAGAGTCGCCGGTGTGTGCCATAGGTCCAAAAAAAAAACTAAAGTGCTGGGAAGAAACTCCCCAGCACTTTCATTTAAAATTTTGATCCTTTATTCGCCGATCAACTTCTTATACTCATCCACTGAAAGCAAAGTTTCAGCCTCTTTCGGGTTCGATAATTCAATCTTCACGAGCCAGCCTTCGCCGTATGGGTCTTTATTCACCGTCTCCGGCGCGTCGTTAAGTGCGGAATGCGCTTCGAGCACTTTGCCGCTGACGGGCGTGAAGAGATCGCTCACCGTCTTCACCGCCTCGATGGTGCCGAGCGATTCATGCGCCTTGGCGGTGATGCCTTCTTTAAGATCGAGATAGATCACGTCGCCAAGCTCGCCCTGCGCGTAATCGGTGACGCCAATGGTTCCGGTGGTCCCTTCGATGCGGAGCCACTCGTGGTCTTTCGTGTATTTGAGATCGGATGGAAAAGTCATAGATATTTGTAGGAGCGTCCTGCGAACGCCCGTTTGCCCAAATGGAATGAGCCGTGCATAACGTAAATTTCGGCAATCGGATTCAACCGCCGCAATTTCGCTCCAATCTCCATGGGGTGCGCCAATAGAGGGGCGCTCAAAAAAAATCCCAGAAAACTACTTTCAACAACGCGCACGCATTTGTGCTTCATTAACTATGGCGTTTCCGGACCATTTTCGCCATTTCCAAAAGCATGGTAGCTTTTTTAGCCACTTTTTTAAGGATGGGTTTTAAAAAAATAGGAAAATGGGTGCCCATCGAATTCTGTCCGTAGTAGCTGGGTCAATGCTGCCGCGCATTCGGCGATCTCCCACCGAAATGCTTCGTACTCAATATTGGCGAAGGATTTCAAACTGGGAATAACGAGAGTCACATAGCGAAAATCTCGCGGGGATGATTCAGGGAATTTTAGAGCAATACAAAACCT
>DASRZC010000180.1:0-3967 GCA_035686785.1 Kapaibacterium sp. (SeqCode) | reverse complement strand
CGCCCGGAGTATACTCCGGGCGCTACACGGTGCGCGCAAGCAGCCCATTACTCCCGCAGATCGATCACTTTCGTCGTAGCCGTTGGCGTAAAAATAAACTCCGATGACAGGACTTGTTTTAGTGTTTTGATTTGAAGGTGTTCGATTTGCGTTGTGCCGCGTGAACTTGTGGCCGAGGCTTTGGTAATCATGACATGGTTTCCATGAAGTTCCAAATCGAGCTGAAGCGACTCCATTTCTCCCGCCGATTTTAGGAGCGATTGCAATGTCTGCGACGGCGTGAGCACGAGCGTGTAGCGCGTCTTCCCGTTCGATGCCGCAATCGAAGCGGTATAATTATCGGCGAAGCGAAACAGGCTCGCCGGATCGTGAAATTCCGAACCGGCGGTAACATTATCTATGGTTTCCCGATCGGCGGTCTTATCGTAGTTCCATACGGTCTTGCCATCGCTGATAATTAGGAGCGATGGACTTTCGAGGCGAATGTGGCCGCCTTTTAAATCGGCGGTGATAAGAATATGCCCCGCGTTCTTCAGATCGAAACTAAGCGAGACCGCCGGCGCGCTCAGAAATTGCGATTGCAGCTTTTGCGCGAGCGATTGCGGGGAAAGGATGAAGGATGAAGGATGAAGGATGAAGGCGATACAAAGGATCACAACGTATCCGTTCGGCGCCACCGCTACCCATCCCATTAATCTTTTAAATCCCATAAATCACGGTTCAGACAATAATTACAGTTCACGGAGCGAATTGCGATTTCAATTCCGCTTTTCTTTCATTCCATTCTTCCGAGGTCATGGCGAAGATATGCGTGTCATGCCATTGGCTGCCCAAGAAGAGGCCGCGCAGGGCGGTTCCTTCAAAGCGCAGGCCAAGCCGGGCCGGAATTTTGAGGCTCACTTCGTTCCCAGTCGCGATCCAGAGCGAGACGCGGTGCAGCTTTAGCACATCGAACGCAAATTCCATCGCGAGCACGAGCGCTTCCGTCGCATAACCGCGATGAACGAATGGCAGGCCGATCCAATACCCAATAAAACACGAGTGTGAAACGCCGCGGATGATTTGCGTAAGGCCCATCTGGCCAACGAGCTCGCCCGTCTCGCGGAGCGTAATGAAGAACCGGTAGTCGGAACCATCCTCCCATTTATCGAGCGCAACGAGAATATGTTCCCTCGCCGCGCGGCGGCCGCCGGAGCGCTCGGCCTCGCGTGCCATGCCGGGTGGTGACCACGGCGCGAGATGGTCTTTGTATGAAATCGCAAGAAGCTCGGCCAGCGATTCGGCATCCGAAGTCCGGTATTGCCGAAGCAGGAGCCGCGCGGAGCCGATCGACTTCGGAACGCGCTCGGTTGGGAGAAATTCTTCGAGCATGGAGTTCATAAGAAACGCGTAGGTCGGCGCTTCCAGCCCGACCGGTCGGGCTGGAAGCACCGACCTACGCGAGGGCGGCGAGGACCTCGTCCACATGCCCGGCAACTTTCACCTTCGGAAAAATTTTCGCGATCTTTCCCTTCTCGTCAATCACGAAGGTCGTTCGCTCGACGCCCATGTACTTGCGGCCATACATGGATTTTTCTTTCCAGACGCCGTAAGCGTTCACAAGTTTTTTATCCTCATCGGCGAGGAGCGGAAAGTTGAGATCGAATTTCGATTTGAATTTTCCGTGGCTCTTTTCGCTATCGGGGCTGACGCCGAGAAGAGCGGCGTCCTTTCGCTTGATGCGCGCCCAATTATCGCGGAAATCGCACGCTTCTTTCGTGCAGCCCGAGGTATTATCCTTCGGATAAAAATAGAGCACGACTTTTTTGCCGCGAAAATCTTTCAACGATACATGGTTTCCACTGTCGTCGATTGCGGTGAAGTCCGGGGCTTTGTCGCCTTCTTTAAGCATATTCCATTTTTATTGAAAATCCACATCCGTTTCGCCTTTGGTTACCACGGCCACGCGCCACGGCTCGCCCTTCTGGCGGACGAGCCAGAAAAACGCTGCGTCCACGCCGGGCGTGGGGGAGGAAACGATGACCATTCCCGTCTCCTCGATAGCGTTGGTGTCGATCAGCGCGCCCTGAAGCTTGGGCGCGAGGTTGTAATCCACGTCCGCCGTCGGGTACTTGTCGAATTGATGTTTCTGATAATCGTAAAACGAGCGAAACCACGTCAACATGTCGCTCGCGACGAAGGGGTTCTTGAAATAATCCTTGAATTTCTGCGTGGCGATCATCGAATCGCGGCCCACCGCATTGTTGCTGGCCACCGCATCAGCAAATTTTCGCGCGACGCCTATTTCCTCGCCCGCGCCGCGGTCGCACGAAGATAGCCCCGCACCCAGCATGCCCGTGAGCGCAACCATAGCGCAGGCCGAGAGAACCCTGTTTTTTCCTGACATCATTTTAAATACGAGTGAAGCGAAAGAATGCTATCCCGAAAAGGATGTTTTTGCGGGTATGGTTTCAACGCGAAGAAAAGCATTAGGGTGGAATTTTGTGCAGGTGTGGCATCAGCAGGCCGAACGCCGTCCCGATGACGCATCCAGCCAGAATATCGGACGGGAAATGATCGAGCGTCATAAAGCGAATAAAACCCATGGCAAGCGTCGGCAGCGCCGCGCACGTATAAAGAAGAGTTTTGCTGGCCGCCGGACGATAATCGGAATAGACGGTCGCCATAAAAAAAGCTGTCGTTGCAAAAGAGGCCACGTGGCCGCTATAAAACGAGGCCTTATTGTAGCCCTCTCTTCGGTTGATTTCACACCCGGAATCATCGGCATAATAGACGAGCGGCCGGTAGCGCGTTACCCATCGCGGGCCAAGCGGCGAAAGCGTGTAGAAGGCAAGCTCCGCCATATCGGCTTCGAGCGCGTAGGTAAGAATATCGAACCAATTGCGGCGAATGGCGGGATCGAGCAGCAGCAAAACCGGCATCGAGGCGCCAATGCCCTGACCGATGTGCGCATAATTCATCCATCGATGCACCAGCGCGACATTTTGGTGCAGCGAAATTCGGTCGAAGATGGGAACGTGATCGGGGTTGATCGCGCGGAGTTCCGAATCGGTAAGGTCGGGCTTATGATCGAAAACCCACCAGAAGCCTCCCACGCCGCCGGCAAGAATCACCGAACCGGTCACCCACGGATCGTCAATAGAATAAGCATTCCCATTCGTAAATGCGGCGTCGCGCGCGATGGCCGGAACGACCTTCTCGAACGGTTGCGTATGCGCTCGCATCGGCAGTGCGGCACTGAACAGCATGACGATGGCAGCCCGGCGTGTGCGTTCGAATGGCATCACCCAGCCATTCGATAAATTTTAATGCCAACACGAGGTGGAGTCGGAGGCTCACTCTGAAGACCATCGTTCGATCTCCTTCACGCACGGTCTCCACACGGTTACTGCACGCCGGATGAGCCGAAAAATATAATCCGGCTCATCCCATTGACGAAGTAGAAAACATCCCATTTGCTCGCCTCCCCCCTCCTGCGAGCGAAGCAAGATAGGAGGGGGCTGTGGGTGCTATTCCTTCACCAATTTCACCGTTTGGGCCTCACCATACGTGGTTTGGATGCGGGCGTAATATGTTCCCGAAGGCAGGCCGGACAAGGAAATGGGAACTTCATGGTTACCCGGCTGCAAGACGCTTTCGAAATGCGTGGTCTCCATTTTGTGGCCGAGGACATCGAATAGCGCGATGAGCACATACGCTTCCTTGCTCGTGCCAAACGAAAGTATCGTTCCCTCGCCCGTGGGGTTTGGGTAGGCGCTCGCGTTCGAAACGATGCTCTCCGTTTCCTCCTTCACGCCTAAAAGCGCGGCGTATTTTAGTATGCTGTCTAAGCCAAGATCGTGCATGGAATAGATGGTTGTATCGAGCTTCACTTTTGAAGTATCTTGCGTATTTTCCCAAGTCTGTTTCTGCAAACCACGACTCTGGTAGTATTCCATGCTATCACTTTTATTAGTACATAAAGGAT
>DASRZC010000179.1:0-14630 GCA_035686785.1 Kapaibacterium sp. (SeqCode) | reverse complement strand
CGAACGACTCGCTACCCGTTTCTCGTTACTCATCGCT
Source organism: Kapaibacterium sp. (SeqCode) (assembly GCA_035686785.1). Taxonomy (GTDB): domain Bacteria; phylum Bacteroidota; class Ignavibacteria; order Palsa-1295; family Palsa-1295; genus PALSA-1295. Next base: position 14,593 of record DASRZC010000179.1, on the reverse strand, counting down.
TATGCAAAGATTCGAACGGGCGCTGGTCATCGGCGCCTCCTCGGGCATTGGGCGGGCCATCGCGGAGCAATTATTGAAAGAAGGCTCCTCGGTGGCATTAGTCGCGCGGCGGAAAGAGGCGATGGAAGAAGTCTCCGCGAGCTTTCCCGGGAAGTCCTTCATCTATCCGCATGACGTCACCGATTATGCGACGACCCCCGCGCTCTTTCAGCAGATCACGCACGATCTGGGCGGCCTCGACCTCATCGTCTATGCTTCCGGCGTGATGCCCGCGATCGAGGAAAACGAATATTCGTTCCAGAAGGACCGTGAGATGATCGAAGTCAACCTGCTCGGCGCTATTTCCTGGCTGGATGAAGCAGCAATGCGATTCGAGCGAACAAAAAGCGGGACAATTGTTGGCATCTCCTCCGTCGCCGGCGAGCGCGGGCGGCGCGGGAACCCGGCGTATGGTGCATCCAAAGCCGCGCTAACGGGATTCCTCGAATCGCTGCGCAACCGCCTCTCGCGGTACGGCGTGCATGTGGTGACGATCAAGCCCGGTTTTATCGACACGGACATGGTGAGCGGCAAGCCCGGCCTCTTCTGGGTGATCTCCGCCGAGGACGCGGGGAAGCAAATACTGCAAGCTGCAAAACGCGGAACGAACATCGCTTATATCCCCGCCCGATGGCGGTTCGTAACGTTTATGCTCAAGTGCATCCCCTCGTTCCTCTTCCGGCGATTGCCAATATGATTAGCGACGCTTCTCTTCCTACCGAACGGCTGGAACCATTAAAAGGCTGGGGCGGTGCCGTCCACAGCGCAGCCTATGTGTTTCGTCCTGCAACGATCGAGCAATTAAAGGAAGCCTTTGCCAACGCCCGCGCTGCGGGAGGCAGCGTGACGCTTCGCGGCGCTGGCCGCAGCTATGGCGATGCCGCGCTTGGCCGCGAGAATGTGGTGATCGACTTCACACGGATGAACCGCATCCTCGCGTGGGAACCCGCAACCGGCATCATCGCCTGCGAGCCGGGCGTGACGATCAAACAGCTTTGGGAATACACGATCGAGGATGGCTGGTGGCCGCCCGTCGTGCCGGGAACGATGTTCCCGACGCTCGGCGGCGTGCTCGCGATGAACATTCATGGCAAAAATAATGCGAAGGCCGGGACGCTTGGCGAGCACGTGCTTGCGTTCGATTTTCTTGGAGCCTCCGGTGAAGCGTTGCACATCGAGCGCGACCGAGATGCGGAGATTTTTAATTCGATTGTTGGCAGTTTTGGAATGCTTGGCTGCTTTACCTCCATTACGCTTCAATTGAAAAAAGTTTATTCCGGCGATCTCGATGTGAAAGTGTTCGTCACGGAAAATCTCCACGATCTCTTCGCACTGTATGACCGGCAAATTCCCGAATCGGATTATCTCGTCGGCTGGATCGATGCGTTTGCGAGCGGGAAATCTCTTGGGCGGGCCGTCGTGCATCAGGCGAATTATCTTGCGTCGGGAATCGATCCCACGCCCACGCAAACATTGCGCGTGAATCATCAGAACTTGCCAGATACGATTGCGGGTGTAGTCCCGAAATCTATGATGTGGCGATTGATGCGCCCATTCACAAACGCGGTTGGCGCGGCCTTCGTCAACGCGGTGAAGTGGCATCTCTCGAAGATTAGTCCGAAAAAACACTTACGGCAGGCGCATGCGGCCTTCGCTTTTCTGCTCGATTACGTTCCCGATTGGAAGAAATCCTATGGCGCCGGCGGTCTTATTCAATATCAATCCTTCATTCCGAAAGAGCATGCGGAGGATGCATTCCGAACGCAGATCGCGCTCTGCCAGCATGAGCGGCTGGTGCCGTTGCTCGCGGTTTTCAAGCGTCACCGGACTGACCGGTTTCTGATGACGCATGCCGTCGATGGCTTCTCCCTCGCGCTCGATTTCAAAGTTACCGCAGGAAATCGCGCGCGGTTATGGAAATTGACGGAGAAGCTCAATCAAATGGTGCTCGATGCTGGTGGACGGTTCTATATGGCGAAAGACGCGACGCTCACTCCAGAGGCTTTTCGACAATATCTCGGCGAGGAAACGTTGGCGAAATTCAAGGAACTGAAAAGGCGATTCGATCCCGGCAATATTTTAGAGAGTGAACTCTCGAAACGGCTCTTTCAATAATGTGTGGGGCGAAATGATATTTCGCCCCTTCGAAAAAGCGGAATAATATTTCGCTCCACCTCTTCTTAATTGGATATAAACGTCCGGTCATGCCACTTTAGCACAAAACTGGAATCGAGTATCTTGTAAATATCGAGATACTCCGGCAACGGCAGCCGTTCGAGATGAACCTGCCGCGCAACCTCATCGAAATCCGGCCGGTCGTGACGCAAGAGAAGCAGTACAGGATGTGTTGAATGTAATCGGATGACGGAATCGCCGGGATGGTCCAAAAACTCTCGGTGCAATTCCTGCGCGTGGCCTACCCAGAGCGCACCCGGATGGTAAGGATCAAGTTCGAGATCGTACGTCACGGCATGTGGGAGCAATAAATAGCTCCAGCGATACCACCAGGACGCGAGTATGACCTCGCCGGAATCATTCCCACTGTTTGCCTGCAATGCACGGAGCGTCATATCGTTCAAACTATCGACCGCGCGGATGCCGGAGACATTCGTGTATTCGAACGCTCGATTGGCGAGCGTAAGCATTCGCGATTGGGAATGCTCGTAGCGATTCACCGCGCCATGAATGAAGGAATTGCGGGTATCCTCGTTGTTATATAATTTCTGCTGCGTGCCCGGCCATTGGATGAAAAACCAAAGTATATTTAACGCAACAATGCTGCCGGTAAGCCATGCAACATTTTGCATAATAATTGGACGCGTAAGAATATTTTTATTCTTCGTTCGTTCCTTCCGCCCTTGCGCAATCCAAATCGCGGCCTGGTCCAGCAGCACGGCCCGCGCCAGGATCGCGCTTGGCAGGACATTGAGCAAATATCCCGCCTTCATAAAAAAGACGATGAGATAAAACGCCATCGGCATGAGCGCCACAAGCACGACAAACTGTGCAGCAGTATTTCGCGAATACTTCCGAACAAATGCGACCGAGCGCCGAGCGAATACCACATCCACGGTTAGCACGAACAGCCAGGTTGGTCCTAAAGCGATTACGAAATAGAAGAGCACTTTGCCAACGAGGTCGAATTGACTTTGCCAACTATTACCGAATAGAATAGACTGCGTTTTAAAGTTATTCTCAACATTCGCAAGCGCAAGATAAGATGAAAGCCCGCCCGCCTCCCGCAAAAGCTCGAACAGCCACGCGGCGGTAATTGCGACGAACGCGGCAGTCGCCATCGTAACTATTTTCTTCGAGGGCCGGCGCTTGACAAAAAGAAAAATCGTGGCAGGAAAGAAAAAAAGAATGCTTGTTTGTCGCGCGCCGGTGGCAAGGGAAAGTGCTGCAAAATACAGTATGACCTCCCAGGATGGCTTCTTACTTCGAAGCCATTTCAGACCGAGGTACAGCAAGAGGGAAGTGTAAAAAGCTTCTTCGGCATAGATCGAAGCTACGGCGCCATGGAACCAAAAGATCGGCAACGTCAACCATAAGAGCGCGGCAATAACACCAACGCGCTCGCCGCGCAGCACTGCCGCAGCCCTCCAAAGAAAAAGTACCGCGCCAATCGAAAGCAAAATGCTCCCCCAAACATAGGCCAGAGTGAGATCGCCCGTGACCCAATACATCAATCGTCCGAAGAGCACATGCAAAATGTAACCGGGCATTTGCGGAGTGACCTCATGGAGATCGAACCGGAACGTTCCTACCGCAAAATTGATCGAATCGAATTCGAAAAAAGTCTTCGCGCGAATGGGAAAGCGCGTCAGAAACGTCGCGAGCGCAAGCGCGAAGCCAAAAAGGGTACGAAGCGTTTTTTCTCTACGGCTCATTCGGTCCCTTCGCTCGATAAATGCTCATTACGGTATCGGCAGACGAAGCAAGCGGCAGACGCACGCGAAAGTCTTGCTGTAGAACGAGGGAATCGTTGTGTGCTTCGTAAAAAGGCGGATCGAGCCGCCGGTAAATCACAAAAAGATTCGCTCCCATTGTCCGCGCCGCACGCCAGACGGAATCCTGATCGTGCTGAAGCGGCCAAAGTTGCGGCGTTATAAGGCCCGTGAGATCGATCACCGGCTTATTCAAAAAATATCCGATGGCGCCCACGTCATCCACCGCCAAGGCGTCGCTTGGCTGCATGTTCTGCCGCAGCCAACTGACGGCCGCAAGGTGCTGATCGTTAATATTGCGAACGGATTCCCCCTCGATCATAGCCCACCGTGCCGTCTCAATAACCCCTGCCAGTACAATCAGTGGGACAATCATTCGTCCCATTCGTTCCAGCTTTTCCCATGAGGCAATGCCGAGTATAACGAGCAGTGGAATCACCGGAAAAAAATACCTTCCACTCTGCCGAAATTGTGGGGCAACAAAAGCCTGCGCGAGGGGAAGGCCGATTGCAATAACGAACAATGTATAATATTTTGGCTCTTTCCGGAGCAGCCAAATTCCGGCACCTGCCAGCGCGAAAATAATAACGTTGTTGCTTGCCAGAATTTTTATTGCGAACCAGAGATAGCGAACATTGGGCATGATCGAGATCGCCGCGCCCTGCACCACGCTCGAATGCGAGATCAAACTATTCCGCGTAACGAGCGGCAGCAGAAACGCGGGCGATGCAACGACGATGAGCAGCGCGGCAGCCATCGGCGTAAAGGAAACATTCGCGCGCGCGCGAAGCGCGGCATACACCCAATCCACGATCAGCACGGCGGCCACGAACATGAACTCCGGCCTCACTAAAATTCCCAACGCCAGCCAGAGTGCTTCGCGCGGATAAAGGCACTTGCGCGCCCTCGAACGCGCATGCTGCTCAAGCGCAAGCAGCATTAGCAGCGCCGCGAGCGCGGTTTCCATCCCACTCATTCCACTCCAGGCGAGGCGCGAAGATAGGACCGCCGCGATTCCGGCAATTCGCGCATGGCTTTCAGCGATCGCGAACACATCGCGCGCCGCGCGATACACGCCCGGCCCAATCGCGAGATAAGCCATCATCGAAATTGCTATGGCGACGAGTTCCAGATGGGAAGTAACTATTCCGCCGATCGCGATAAGCAACACCCACAGCGGCGAAGTATCGGCCGTCAACGTTTGCCCCGGATTGAAGGAATACGAATATCCATGCAGCAAATTCGCGGCAAAGCGCGTATGGATATAAACATCATCCAGCGGTACACCGAGAAAATAGAGATCGCTCGATACTGCCTGCCCAAGCAAAATACGCTGCACCACGGCGAATCCAATTAAGACGCCAATGCCCGCGAGCAGAAGAGCAATCTCAATGCGGTATTTCTTCCACATCATCGAAGATAAATGATGGCGAGCATCGCGGCGGCATACACGACAAAGTTGATGAGCATCGGCACGTCGGAAAGCACGATGTCCGTCGGGCTTTCGCCTAATTGCTTTTTGTGCAGCAAATAGAGATAGCGAAAAACACCATAGAGGACGAATGGGGTGGTGAAGATCAGATTTTCGGTCCCGAACATCGTTACTGTTCGCTCCGAGACGGTATAGAGCGCATAACTAAAGACGAATCCCGCCGCACAGATCGTCGTCATTTGTTCGGCGAATTCGATTGAGTAATGCTCGAGGACCTTCCGGGTATGAAAGCTTGCGTTGTCGGAATTCACAGCGCCGAGCGCGACTAATTCTCCTCTTCGCTTCGCGATACCGAGAAAAAGCGAAAGAAACATCGTCGTCAAAATAAGCCAGGAACTGCGAGCGACATTAAGGACGAGCGCGCCGCCGATCACGCGCAGCATAAAGCCGATGGCTATTACAAAGACGTCGATGAGCACGACGTCCTTCAAATAAAAACTGTATGCGAGATTCATAAGGATATAGAAGACGAGGCAGGCTACAAAGCGCCAGTCCAGCCCAATGCTGAAGATCGCAACGAGCACGAGTAACACGGTAGCAATGATGTATGCGGCACCGAGCGAAATTTCGCCAGAGGCAATGGGGCGAAGCCGTTTCCGGGGGTGAAGCCGATCGCGATCGCGGTCGGCAATGTCGTTCAGGACATAAATAAAGCTCGCGGTAAAGCTAAAGGCGAAAAACGCACGGAGCGAAATTAGCACCGAATCCGGCCGCAGAAGCTGTTTTGAAAACACCAGCGCGGCAAAGACGAAAATATTTTTCGTCCACTGTTTTGGGCGCGCGAGGCGAACGATGGCGTTAACGGAAATCATGGCGATGGAGATGACTTTCCTCTAACACGTCTTTGAACGAGACCTATTCCCCAAAATATCAGCAGCCCCCCCCAGGCGATGCCAGAAATCCAGAGTCCGCCGAGTTCGAGCGGGGTTCGTTCAAACCGCCAGACTGCAATATAATTCCCAGCCGGCAAGAGTGCAGCCGCGCGCCCGATGCTATCAGGATGGGAAGGAATTTCCCGGCCCATCGCATAGAGATGCCAGAACGGCCAATAGAAGCGATGGAACGAAGCGGTATCCGAAGCCGAAAGCGTGACGTGGAACTCCTCGGTGTATGGCTGGCCGGAGATTTCCTGAATGCGCTCGCCGGCCTGGGGGTTTGCTAAGAAAGCGGCGTCCGGTGTATGGGACGTAAGGAAATCCATGGATTCCGATCCAGCCAGCACATACGGAGCGTAAGCAATGTCTTCGGCGGGGACGCGCTCGATAGAGTGCCAACTGCTTAAAATAATGATGAGCGGTACGAGTGCGCCAGCCGCACACAGCCAGGCGATTCCGATTGCGGCGCGCTCCAGGAACTTAGAATGCGCAACCGCGACCACGACTACGCCCATGAGCAAAAGCTGCGGGTAAAAGCGCCAGGGAATCTGAATAAGCTGGAACGCGATGGTATTCCAAAGCCAGTAACTTAGTGGCGACAAATCGAGAAAAAATACGAATGCGCTGAGTATTATACTAAGCAGGGCGGCCTTGCGCTCGGTTTCCGTAAGGGGTCTTTTCTTTCTCGCTACGATGTAAGCGGCTAAGATAATTCCAGCCATCGCATAGATCAATAATAAATTATAAGTTCCGGAGCCAGGATGAAACCACAACAGAATATCCCTCGGGAAGTGGACAAAGTTGAAATCGATGAGATGGGCATAGGGTTCCGCTTTCAGGACCGAAGCGTAATGATACGCCGAGAAGGCGGCCGTCAGGACTGTCGCAAATATCATTTCCATGGCTATGCGCACGCTAAGACCCCGCCAGCTTACTATGAAAGCAATACCGATGCACATTGCGGTTGACAAGGTGATGGGCACGCTCGTAAGAGCGAGCAACGTCATCGGGACTGCAAGCGAAAGCATGCGTGACGTTTTCGAGAGACCGGAACGCTGATAAATATTCACGACTCCAAGCGCGACAAGCGGCAGGAAAACATACGCGAGATGCGTCGAGAGTGTCCCACGGTTGTAGAGTTCGAATAACCGCAGTGGCGCGACGGCATAGAGGAGTGCCCCGAGCATGGATTGATACTTCGTCGCGGCAATTTTTTGCAGGAATATGCGCGCGCTGAAGAAGCTCGCAATGGTCGCGAGGAAGCTTACACTTTGATACAGGATCGTTGGGCTTCCAATACCCGTGAGAAAGTGAAGTACTGCGGCCAGATAGTAGGTCAATGGCGGATAAAAATAGAACGTAGTCGAACCAAATCCCAGGAAGCCCGATGGAACCCAGGTCGGAATCAAAACGCCCTCGGACAGCAGCGTCGAAAATTGACCGATCCAAAGCAAATGAAATCGAGCGTCGATCCCATACATCTTTGTCACAAAGGGAGCGGTGAGTTCGGCAATTACGACCAGTCCGAGCAAAACCTCGAGTGTTCTCGGCAGACGAAATGGCTTCTGTCTAATGGAAGACTCCATTTAGGCTTCTTTTCGTGAAAAACGCTTTCGAGCTATCCCAACCGCGAATCCGATTACGATTCCGCAGAGTGTGGCAAGGGAAATCCAGCGCCCCGCCTGTTCCAGCGGCGCGACACTCAGATTCCAGGTTGCCGTGTAATTGCCAGCGGGCAATTCGGCCACTGCGCGGCCAAGGCTGTCTGGATAAGATGGAATGTTCTTGCCATTTACTTCAAGCTTCCAATAGGGCCAGTAGAGGCGATGGAATACCACTCGATGCGCCTGGCTCAGGCTGGCGAGTACGTTCTCGGAAGTGGGATTCGGCATCTGCACCGAAAGATGTTCGTTCCCTTCAAGATTGGCCAATGCAGCCGGATCCGCTGAGTGCTGTTTGAATTTCCCGTATCCTTCCATTTGAACATGAATAGTATAAACTGGAAGATACTCGGTTGGATCGGATGCCGGTTCGGTGGCATGTTGATACACATGCAGATTGAATATGACCAGAAGGGCCGGTGCAATGGCGCCGAGAATCCAAATCCATGCGATCGATCGAGACGCTCGCTTCATAGCGGGCGTCCGAGCAATGGCAACGGCAACTATAGCTATCATTACCAACTGAATATAAAATCTCCAACTCCCCTGAATGAGCATGAATGGCTGCACGCCTGCATAGAGTGGGCGGCTAAGAAATGGGAGTTCGAGCAAGGCGATAAACGCACCCACGGCCAGGGCGAGTTGTGCGGCCATGCGTTCCGGACCGGATAGCTTCGCTCTCGAACGCAGGAATACGATTCCGATCAGCGCCCAGCTAACGTACAAAATACCGGCATGATATCCCGCCGGCAAACCTGCGCCATGAAGCAAGTCCGTGAGAAGGTACTCGGGATTGGAAACCGTAAGATCGCCAAGTTGCGCGTAGGGCCGCGCGCTCAGGACGGCGGTGAAATGAAAGGCGGAAAGCGCAAGCGCAAGTGCCGCGGCAAGCGCCGCATCGGCCAACACGGAACGGGTAAGATAACGGCGCGCAACGATGCCGGCAATCGCAATGCATAGCATCATCGCGAGTGCTAACGGGACGCTTGTGAGGGCGAGCAAAGCCGAAGAAACGCCGAGCACCACGATCGATTGCAAGCGAGTAAGCCTCGTCCGCCCGGCGATGGCAACGAGTCCATACCAGACCAATGGAACGAATATATAGCCAACGTGAGACGAAATAGAAGATCGCGAATAAATCTCCGCGATTTGAAACGGCGCGAACGCATACAGCAGCGCTCCCAGGTTCGTACCGTATCGGGAAGCGCCGAGCGCGCGCAGGAGCGGCCGCGCGGCAAAAAAGCTCAGGATCGTGGCCGCGAGTCCCGTCATTTGAAACAGGAACCGGACATCGGTCGCGCCGGTAACGAGCCGCACGATGGAACTAATATAAAATGCAACCGGCGGATAAAAATAAAACGAGCCGATCCCAAATCCGAATACTCCATTCGGCACCCAGCGCGGCAGAAGAACGCCCCGCGAGACTAAGTTCGTAAACTGGCCAATCAAATTAAGCTGGCTCGGGCCGTCCACGCCGTAGGATTTTGCGAAAAATGGCGCCGCAAGTTCGAGCGCCACGGCGATTCCCAACAAGATCTCCAGCGCGAGCGGAAGACGAAAGGGCTCCGCGCCATTTTTTTTCAGCGGAGATTGCGGCGGGGAGGTCTCAGTTTGCGAAATCGGTGCGCGTTCGGTCAGCGTCAAAATACCACCGCCTCCTGATATTCCCCGAATGGAACTTTCAGTGTGTTAATCATCTCGCCCAAGGTCACATAGTTCCGCGCGGCCTTGATGAGCAGTGGCATCAAATTCGTATGGCCAAATCCGGCGGCGCGAATTTCATCAATCGACTCCTCCACCGCCGCTTGCGAGCGATTCGCTCTTACTTCCGCGAGTTTCTTTTTCTGTGATCGCTCCACTTCCGGCGAAATCTGGAGAATCGGAATATCGATCTTCTCGCCCTTCTCGACAAACTCGTTCACGCCGACGATAAACTTCTCTTTCCTGTCCAATTCCAGTTGATAGCGATACGCCGCGTCCGCAATTTCGCGCTGGAAAAAGCCGGCTTCGATAGCGGGAATCACCCCGCCCAGCGCATCGATCTGATCGAAATAAACATTCGCCTCACGTTCCAAACGGTCCGTTTCGGATTCGATGAAATAGGAGCCGCCCAGCGGATCGATGGTATTGATGACGCCCGTCTCGTAAGCCAAAATCTGCTGCGTTCGCAATGCAATCTTCACCGCCTTCTCGCTCGGTAGCGCAAGCGTTTCGTCCATCGAGTTGGTGTGCAGCGATTGCGTCCCGCCCAGCACGCCGGCCAGCGCCTCGTATGCCGTGCGGACGATATTGTTCTCCGGCTGCTGCGCCGTAAGCGAACATCCTGCCGTCTGCGTATGGAACCTTAGCTTTAACGACTTCTCCGATTTCGCTCCATATTTTTCCTTCATCCGCCGCGCGTAAATTCTTCGAGCGGCTCGAAGCTTCGCTATTTCTTCGAAAAAGTCGATGTGGGAATTAAAGAAGTAAGAAAGCCGCGGCGCGAAATGGTCCACGTCCATTCCGCGCGCGATGCAATGCTCGACGTAACTAAATCCATCGGCCAGCGTGAAGGCCAGTTCCTGCGCGGCCGTCGAGCCGGCTTCGCGGATGTGGTAACCCGAAACCGACACCGGATTCCACTGCGGCACTTCTTCCACGGTGAACTCGATCATATCCGTGATGATCCGCATCGAGGGTTCCGGCGGATAGATAAATTCCTTTTGCGCGATATACTCTTTCAGAATATCGTTCTGAAGAGTTCCACGCAGCTTCGAAAATGGAACGCCTTGCTGCTCGGCCACGCAGAGGTAGAACGCGAACATCATTGCCGCCGGCGAATTGATCGTCATCGAGGTGGAAACTTTATCCAGCGGAATGCCGGCGAAGAGCGTCTCCATGTCTTTCAAAGAACTGATCGCGACGCCGCAAATTCCTACTTCGCCTTCGCTCCAGGCGTCGTCGGCATCGCGGCCCATGAGCGTCGGAAGATCGAAGGCGGTCGAAAGCCCGGTCTGGCCGTGAGCGAGGAGATATTTGAACCGCTCGTTCGTGTCTTCCGGCGAACCGAAGCCGGCAAACTGCCGCATCGTCCAGATTTTCCCGCGGTAACCATTCGGATGAATCCCCCGAGTATAAGGGAACTCTCCCGGGAACCCGACATTCTCGATAAATTCGCGTGGGGCAGTACTTCCAGCCTGCGGATCCCGTGGATCGTAAAGCAGTTCCACCGGATTCCCAGAAAGCGTGGTAAACTTCATCCCCGTCTCCGGGCTCGCCTCGGCCCGCGCCTTCCACTCCCGGTACGCCGCCTGATACTCAGGACTATCTTCAAACCGCGTGGTGTTCGCCGGCATCGTCGGCGATGCTCCCGGCGCACTCCCGTTCGCCGAAGCTTTCCCGTTACTATGGATTTTTGCTTTCTCGCTCATTTCCGCCATGTTGATTTTCGAACATGGCTCAACGATTCGCTCCCGAATTTCGTCCCCTGAGCCAAAAGATCCGCCGGACCCAGTCACTCCCTCAGCCAAGGTATCCTGCTGGCTGCTCGGATTATGAGGGGAATCCCTTATCCTAATTTCCCGTTGAAAGCAGGTTCTCACTTACACGTTGTTGCGTCAACGTGGTAATTCGGTCTCCTCATTAAAATGCACACAGACGTTTTTGTCAGTTATTCCAGGCAGGACCGCGAGCGCGTCCTTGCTATCACACGCCGTCTTGAAGAGGCGGGCATTTCCGTGTGGATCGACCAGGGTGGCATCGACGGCGCTACCTACTGGGGCGAGGAGATCGTCCATGCCATCGAGGATTCGAAGATGCTGTTGCTGATGGCGTCTCAAAATTCCATCGGCTCCGAGAATGTGGCGAAAGAGGTGATGCTCATCTCGGAAAAGAAGCTTCCTATCCTGCCGATTCATCTCGAGCCGGTAACGATTCCTGCCATCCTTAAATATCCTCTGGCCGGCATTCAGCACGTCGAATATTTCCGAGGTGATGAAGAAGAGAATTTCCGCACGATCATGCGCGCGCTCCAGCGTGCTGGCATCGAAGCGAAAATTCCAACTGCCGCTCCGAAGGAAGAGCCCGTGCGCGAACGCAACGTCGTTGCGACCGCGCACTCTATGCATAGTGAGCAGGCTATTGCGCCGGGAGCGTTGGCGGTGTTGCCATTCGATAATATCAGCCCCGAAAAAGAGACCGATTATTTTTCGGACGGATTGACCGAGGAACTGATCACGAGCCTTTCTTCGCTAAGCGAAATGGAAGTCGTCTCTCGAATTGTTTCGATGCAATATAAGGGAACGAAAAAAGATCCCAAAACCATCGGGCAGGAATTGCAGGCGCGCTATATCGTCGTCGGCTCGATTCGCAAGATGGGCGAGAACATCCGCATTTCCGCCCAACTGGTCGATACCGAAACGAACCGCCAGCTTTGGGCGCAGACCTACAAAGGCAAGCTCGATGACATCTTCGATATTCAGGAGCAGGTCGGTCAGCAAATCGCCGAATCGCTGAAGTTGAAGCTCTCGCTGACGGAGAAGATCGGCCTCACCAAGCGCCCGACAGTGAATGCGCAGGCGTATGATCTCTATTTGAGAGGACGAGAATATCTGTATCAGCTCACAAAGCAGAGCGTCGATTATTCGATCCAACTATTCGAAAAGGCGATCGAACTCGATCCGCGCTTTGCCGCTGCCTATGCTGCGTGCTCCAATGCGTATGGACTGTTTTTCAGTTTATTTCGACGGGACGATCACTTTAAAGATAAGGCGCAGGAGCTGGGGTTGAAAGCCTTGATGTATGACAGCAATTCTCCGGAAGCCTATGCCGCGCTCGCGCTTTCCTACTATTTCCGGCACGACTATGCCGAAGCGGCCCGGGCAGGTCAGAAATCGGTCGATCTGGATCCCGATAATTTTCTTGCGTATTGGATCGTTGGGCGGATCCATTATAATGCTGGGAATTTTGCCAGGGCGGAGGAGTTGCTGAACAAAGCGCTCCGTATCGAGCCAAGCTTTTATTCGACATACAACGATTTGGAACTTATTTACAATGCGACGGACCGGGAGCCGCTGGTCGAAGACATGCGTTCCAAATTGCTGGAACTCTTGCCAACGCACCTGTTGAAGTTTCCGGACGATAGTCGCGCTCGGCTTTTTTATTCCGCTCGCCTTGCCAAGCGTGGGCGCATTGCGGAGGCAAAAAAAGAAGCCGAGCAGGCCATGCTCACGAGTACCGACGATCCTCTGATGCTCTATAATGTCGCCTGCGTCTTTGCTCAATTGGGCGACACCACGCTTGCCGTCGAATCGCTTCGTGGCGCTATTACCGCCGGCCACGAAAACTTCGATTGGATCAAACGCGACTCCGACCTCGACCCCATCCGCAACGACCCGGAGTACATCGAACTTATGAAGGATAAATAAATGACCGCCGACGTATTCATCTCCTATTCCCGCGAAGATAAAGACCGCGTGCTCGCGCTGGCAACGGAATTGCGCGCGGCCGGTATTTCGCTTTGGATCGATCAGGGCGGGATTGACGCAGCCGCGATGTGGTCCGAAGAGATCGTAAACGCCTTGGAACATGCGAAGGTCCTCATGCTGATGATTTCGGAACGCGCGGTGAATTCGCACAACGTGATTAAAGAGGTCACGCTGGCGTCGGAACGAAAAGGGCACATCTTGCCGGTGCATCTTGAACCGACGCGCATTCCGCAGGGGCTGAAATATCCACTTGCAGGCATTCAGCATATCGAATATTTTCAGGGCGATCCAGCGGAGAACCTGAAATCCATTTTACATGCACTCGAACGATTGGGCATCGAGGCAAAGCCTCAAGCGACGGGAATTGCCGCCGGGGGCGCGATGTCGGCGGCTCCATCCCACTCGATGCACAGTTCAGAAGCTCCCATGGAGCATGGCGCGCTCGCGGTATTGCCGTTCGATAATATCAGCCCCGACAAAGAAACCGATTATTTCTCCGATGGACTCACGGAGGAACTAATCGGCAGCCTCTCGGTCGTGAGCAACATCGAGCTTGTCTCACGCTGGGCCTCGATGCAATACAAAGATGCGAAGAAAGACCTGAAGGTAATTGGCCGGGAACTCGGCGCGCGGTTTATCGTCGGCGGCAGCGTGCGAAAGTTTCAGGATAATGTCCGCATCACCGCACAGCTTGTCGATATCGAAACGAACCGCCAGCTTTGGGGAAACACCTACAAAGGCAAGCTCGAAGACATCTTCGAAATTCAAGAGAACGTGGCAAAGCAGATCGTCGAGGCGTTGAAATTGAAGCTGACATTTACTGAAAAGATTTCTCTGTCGAAACGCCCGACCGTTAACGTGCAAGCTTACGATCTCTATTTGCGAGGGAAAGAGTACTTGTACAGGCGCACTAAACGCCACATCGAGTATGCTATTCAACTCTTTGAAAAGGCAATTGAATTAGATCCCAGATTCGCGGCCGCGTATGCCGGGTGTTCCAGCGCTTATGGGCAGCTTTATGCCTCATTTCAGAGGGAAGAGAAATATAAAGATAAAGCGCAGGAGCTTAGCTTTAAAGCATTGATGTATGATAACAACTTACCTGAGGCTTATG
>DASRZC010000178.1:0-4290 GCA_035686785.1 Kapaibacterium sp. (SeqCode) | reverse complement strand
TAATTATTGTGCGCGTTATGGAGTGAGTCGAACATATCACTCCAATCGAACACCTCCGCGCCGGGATGCACTTCGTGCATGATCGAATCGCACTTTCTCACATTATCCGCAAGAAGCTGCGCCGGCGAAAGTTTTCGGTTTTGACACGCCGAATCCCAATTCATCTCGCGGATTTCATCGTGACTCATAAAATATTTGTTGGAATGATATTGCGCATCGACAAGCGCCATTTGATCGTGCAAAATGGGATATAGCGTATCTTCCGAGACGCAGACCATCGTCGAGCCATCGCCGGTTGGATCGTTCACGACGGGATTTGGGCGAATGAAATGGACTTGCACCGTATCGCCATTTTGTATCGCGCTTCCCGACAGTATTTTGAATCCTGGTGATGAATGCCACGGATAGGAACCTTGATTTTTTTCCATTACGCTATCGACGAGCATCGCATAATCCCGGCCTTCCTTGTAGCTTGTGGACTTGTCAGGCTCGGTAACCGTGGGAAGATCGGATGCGCGGCGAAGCAGATTCGTCATCCCCGCATCTTCAATTTGGAAATCATCCATCCAAATCGTTCCTGACTGCCCGCTCCAGACGCCGCAATAAACATACAGGGAATCGTATCCGAGTGTATTGAATATTACATTGCACTGCTGCCAGCCATTCGTAGTTGCGGGGACACTGAACGCGGTGAACGTCAGCGTCCGCGAGGACGCTCCATGAAATCCAATGGCAAGCAAATTGAACTCACCGCGAAAGCCTTGCGATTTCACCCACGCCGATATATGATAACCCGAATGCGGATTACACAGAAGCATTTTGATAAAGCGCCCATTCGGAGTCGTGTCCGAGAAGTTGGTAGCGCGAGCGCTGTACCTTCCGGCGTGGACCGTAGTGCTATCGACGAAAATCGTTGGATCGTACCAATTCCAGCCCGGGAATCTTCCGTTCGAAGCATTTTCAAAATTCCCATTTGGCAACGCAACGCGCGCATCGCCGATGAGCCGGCCCGTATCGCCTTCAATGTAATAGGAACATGTCGTTGGAATTCCTTCGGCGATATCTGGGTCGTGAAAAAGGATTCCCTCCGACCACCCGATCGGGAAGAGGCCGGGAATGAGTTCCACATTCGTATTGTACGAATGGACCTGCAGCGTATCGACATTATAAAAATATTGCGGGTAGGAATTTTCGAAAATACTGTATACATTATTCTTGAAATCGTTTTGCTGAAGGCCATTTAGCTTATACGCGGCCATGGAATCTTCGATCGTTTCGAGCGTCGTGACTTGATCGGGAACGATAAGGTTATGCGTGGAAAAAACCCAGCGGATCGGGTAATCGGGCCAGTCATTGATATGGACGAAGGGTAAAGAATCTCTTTTGAGAAGTTGCGCAAAGGTGGAGATGCTATTGAAGGTGCCATCCGGATCGGTACCGGCAAGGACAATGCCGCTTTGCGAAACGTCCATGACGTAACCTCCCGCGGTTGTGGGCATGGTTTCGCCCGGCGCAAGCGATGCAGCGAGTGCGGAATCAAGAGCGGGATAGCTTTTTTGTTCGCCTAAATAAATGGCATTCGCGAAGCCGTGAGTACCATTCCCGCGAAGCGGAACAAGTTGGTAGCCGAGCGTTTTCTGAAGAATCCGCTCCAGATAATCCAGTGCCACATCGGAAGCCGTGTCCGAAATAAGAATTGGCGTTGCCGGAGTGATGGTGAACGACCCCGCCGCATGGAAATAAGAGACTTTAGGCCGCGGATGAAGCCCGGTCAAAAGATCGAGGGATTGAGCATAGCCTGCGGAACTTAAGAGAAGAAAAAACAATGCGAAATAGTGTTTCATGGCGCGGAACGTGTTTTAGCCTATCCGGGGAACAATGGGACAAGCTGAAGCATGTCCCATACCAGCGGTGAACTCACACAAAAATAATTGGTTTCTATTGCCTCGTATCGATATCCTCTTTATTTGTTTTGAAGCATACTCCTCATTTTTGGCTTCTTTTTCTCCTTTGCCTCGGGATTTCCACACCCTCCCAGGCTCATCCGAGGCATCCTAAGCACCCGAAACCGAAAAGCGATCGGGTTATCGTGGCTGCTCCTGTTGTGGTCGCTTCCGAACCGCTCGTCGCGATTCCGGCGCAACTTCCCGACCAGGATTCGGCGGATGACCGCCCCTGCTTCACGCTCGATGGCCGCACGATGTATTTCGGTTCCCGACGGCCCTCGCACGACAAGTGGCGCGTGCCCGACCCGAATCCGAATTGGAAATGGGATAGCGATCTCTGGGAACGCCTGCTGACCGACAGTGGATGGTCATCGCCCATCAATCTTGGGCCGCCGATCAATAATTCCGGCGGCCAGCTTAATCCAACGATTTCGCCGCGGGGGGATGAGTTGTATTATGTCACCGGAAATGGTGCGATCTTATGGAAGGCGCATCTCGTCGATGGAAAATTTCAGCAGCCTCGGCCCGTGCCCGGAATGTTGAATAGTTATTATACTTCGAAACAATTTGCCGAGGCGCATTTCGACGATTCGATCCGTCAACTCATTGCGCGCGAAATGGCGCCGGATTCCGACCTTAAAGTTCGCGCTCCCGATGCCTGGGATCTTCATTACCGCGAGCTTCTCGTTGAGCATCTCAAGACGCAGATGGCCGTTGATTTCTTCGAAGGGCTGATCCGCTGCGAATCCTCCATCACGCCGGATGGCAAGGACGCGATTATCAGCGAAAATTTCGGAAAGCGCGGTTCCTACGGCATGGATGGCGATGGGGGCGAGGATTTGTGGCTTGTCAAGATTAGCCCGAATGGCAGTTGGGACACAGTCTTCCGAATGGATCACATTAATTCCCAATATGATGAGACCTATCCCTTCATCGCCGCCGATGGCCGCACGTTGTATTTTACGTCCAACCGTCCTTGCCCGACGTGCGCTCCTGGCTCGAGCGGCCGGCAGGACCTTTATCGAACAGAATGGAATGGCCAGCGCTGGACCGATCCCGTCCCGCTCGGTCCGCCGTTTAATTCCCAAGCGGACGATTACGGTTTCTCGATCGGCCCGGACGGCAAGACGGCCTATTTTGTCAGCAACCGCGATGGCCAGTCGCGGCTCTACCAAGTGAACCTTCGTCCGCAGGATTCCGCGATCGCGCCGAAGCCGGTTGTGATTCTTCAAGGACAAGTGACGGATGCAAATACGCATAAGCCGCTTGCCGCCGAAGTTTATGTTGATGATCTTACGGCGGATCAACCGGCCTTCAGCGTCTATAGCGATAGCCTCACCGGGAACTATGCGCTCGCCGCCGAACGGGGGCATCGCTTCGGAATTCAGGCGATTGCGCGGGGACATTTGCCAAACTCCGAACGATTCACCGTTCCCGCCGGTGAGCTGTTCGATCAGACAAAGCTCGATCTCGCGCTCGAACCCATCACGCTCGGAGCGTCAATGGAATTCAAGAACGTCTATTTCGATTTTGACAAAGCGGATTTACTTCCGGAAAGCAAGCTCGAGCTCGATCGCGTCGTGCAATTTTTGAAAGTATCGCGAAATATTACGCTTGAAATCGGCGGACATACCGATGATGTCGGTTCCATCGCCGCGAATCAGAAGCTTTCGGAAGCACGCGCGAATGCCGTGCGGGATTATCTTGTGAGCAAGGGCATTCCGGCTACACGGCTCAAGGCCGTCGGCTATGGAAAATCGAAGCCACTCGTAAATGGAACCACGGAAGCCGCGCGCGCGCAAAACCGTAGGGTCGAGATGACGATCACCAGCGAATCCGACTAACCCAGAACCTGGATTACACGGATTGGATGGATTTGCAGGATTAGTATCGGTGACGCAACCACTACTCAAACTTCCGTACTACTTCACTAATCGCGAATAGCTTTTCACTACTGAAGTTTTAGAATTGATGATAAAAAATCCGCGTAATCCATCCAATCCGCGTAATCCAGGTCTATGTTAGAACGCCGAATAATCCGTGGAATCTCGCTCGCCTTCGAATGGATCGATAATGGCGGCGAACTTATCGTTTTCCTCCACGGCGTCGGCGCGGACCGAACCGCGTGGGAACCGCAAGTCAAGTTCTTCAGCCAGCTTGGTTATTCGGTCGCCGCAATCGACATGCGCGGCTCGGGTTTGTCCCAAGCGCGCAATGAGAACGGCCTCGCGCTCCCGATAACGATTGCCGATTTCGCCGCGGATGTCCACGGGCTTATTCTCGATCTCGGCTTCGAGCGCGCTCATTGGGTTGGTAACTCGATGGGCGGCGTGATTATTATGGA
>DASRZC010000177.1:0-10281 GCA_035686785.1 Kapaibacterium sp. (SeqCode) | reverse complement strand
CGCCGAAATCCGCTCCGAAACCGAACGACAAAGCGATCCCCGTGAGGACGCGCAACGATGCAACGGAGTCAAAACCACCCACGAAGGTAAAAATTGACAATACTCCTCTTGACAAGTCACTTAATCAGAGTTTCCTTAAGTCTGGATTTCCGCATTCGTGGGAATGACAATTGGGAAAAGATGACGCGTAACGCCCAGAAGCGAAATATTCCTGTCATTCCCTCGAATGCGGTAATTCAGGTTTGGACTTCATAAGAGTTATCTTAAGCTAATGGCTCAGGTATTGCAGAGGAACGAAATACCTGCCTGTCTATTGTTCCATAGAAATTAATATAGCGGCTCACCGAACATCGGGCCATTTTACTCTCACAAAATCTTACGATTATGCACATGAAAGCACGAACCATCGGACTCTCACTTCTACTTTTTTTCGTGATCGGTTGTGCCAAAAAATCCTCGGTTCAAACGGCGGATACAACCAATATTCCTGCCACGGCTGCCCCAACCACGGCGACGGCTCCCGCTGCATCAAGTCAACCATCGGCAGCGCCAACGTTTGATGCAAAAAAAGTCTCGGTACATAACCTCCCGGATTCGGTGAAACCGTTCGTCTCGCAGAACTATCCTGGCTACGTGATCGCTGCCGCGACCTACGATCCGCTGTGTGGCGGCGCACCGGCCATCGACGTTGCGATTCGCGCAAAGGGAAAGCCGGCATACTCGGTGATTTTTTTGCCGAGCGGGCATTATGTGCAGCGTGAGCAGGATGTGCCGCTTAGCACCATCCCCGCCCCGGTTATAGCGACCGTAAAAACGAAATATGCCGGATTCAAGCCGGGACGACAGGCGGAGAAATTGGTGCTAGTGGATAATTCGATCGAGTATTCCGTCGATCTTCTCAAACCGCATAATCAACGAGAAGCAGTCTTCTCTTCTACAGGAGAGGTATTATGCGAGGGAAAAGAATAGGATTCCGACTTTTTTCGGTAACGCAATGCCCATCCACTGCACGTTTTGGAATCCGTGAAACCCACTGAAAAGAAGCCTTTGAATGGCGCGGGGCGTACGCGTCTCGACCGTGCGGCTATGTTCGCCGCTGCGCTCAGCGATCCTACGCGGCTCCGGCTGCTTTCGCTTATCCTTCACAATCCGGACATTTGCGTCTGCGATCTCGAAATGGTAACGAAATTGCCGCAGACCAAAATCAGCAAACACCTTGCCGTCCTCCGCAACGCGGATTTGGTCGTACCACACCGGCAGGGAACGTGGATGCACTATTCCGTCCCAAAGCCCCGAAGCGTGGTTCAGCGCGGGCTGCTCGCGGTCGTTCGCGATGCCCATGAAACGGTCCCGGAGCTTCAGCGAGATTTGGCGCGGCTGAAGACTTCCATAAGCTGCGGTCCCATTCCGGCGGACAGTCCCGTTCAAATCGAGCTATAGGTTAGGGAAGGCTGAAACCAATCTATATTATATGCGTTAACCGGCATATAATAAATGCGCGTATGCGCATATTTCAGAAAGGCAATGGAATGATAGAGACCAGCGAATACAGCTCAACGACCGACGAGCAATTGAAAGAACTCGTCCGTCAGAAATATACGGAGATCGCGAAGCAGGACAAAGCGACGAACGAATCCTCGTGCTGTGGAGCGGGCGGATGCTCCACCGAAGTTGCCACGATCATGAGTGACGACTATACCGAGCTCGAAGGGTATGCACCTGCCGCGGATCTGGGACTTGGATGTGGATTACCGACTCTTTTTGCAAAGATTCAGAAGGGTAACACCGTCATCGATCTCGGTTCCGGTGCCGGAAACGATTGCTTCGTTGCACGCGCCGAGACTGGTGAATCCGGAAAGGTCATCGGCATCGACTTTACAGAGGCCATGATCGAAAAAGCCCGCGCCAATGCCGAGCGTCTGGGATTTGTCAATGTTGAATTTCGAGAAGGCGATATCGAGCATATCCCCGTTGGGCCATCGGTGGCCGATGTCGTCGTGAGCAACTGCGTCCTCAATCTTGTTCCAAATAAAGATGCCGTGTTTGCCGAGATATTTCGTGTGCTCAAGCCGGGCGGACATTTCAGCATCTCCGATGTGGTCCTTTCCGGCGAGTTGCCCGAAGCCTTACGGAAAGATGCGGAGATGTATGCCGGATGCGTCTCCGGCGCGATCCAGAGAGAAGAGTATCTCCGGCTGATCGCAAAAAATGGGTTTCGAAATATTACGATACAAAAGGAAAAGGACATCCAAATTCCAAACGACATTGTGGAACGTTATTTAAGCCCGGAAGAAACTGCGCGATTCGGATCGAGCGAGTCGGGTATTTTCAGCATTACCGTGTATGCAGAACGGCCGGATGCAGCCATCTGCAATTGTGGAGGAATCTGCTAACCTCGCATGAAAAGAATAAAGGAATCTCTGATTAAGTTAGGCTTGTCATTCCGAGCGGAGCAAATCCGAGCGAAGCGAGGATTTGCGGAGTCGAGGAATCTGCTGTTCTACCACGAGATTCCTCGACTCCGTTCGTCCTCCCTTCGGTCGGACGAGATCCGCTCGGAATGACAGGTGAACTTAATCAGAGGTTCCTAAACATATTTTACAAAGCTTCACGCACTACAACGATGAAAAGAATCCTTTTTATTTGCGTCCATAATAGCGCGCGGTCGCAGATGGCCGAGGCGCTCGTGAATTCGATGTGTGGCGGGGAGTGGGCTGCCGAAAGCGCCGGGCTTTCGCCCGGCGCGCTCAATCCGCTGGCCGTCGAAGTGATGTCCGAAATCGGAATAGACATTTCGAAGAACCCAACGCGCGATGTCTTCGATGTGTGGAAGTCCGGAAAATTGTTCAGCCAGATTGTTACGGTTTGCGATGAGGCGAGCGCAGAACGCTGCCCGATTTTCCCCGGACATGCCGTAAAAGAGCATTGGCCGTTTCCCGATCCTTCGACCTTCACCGGCTCGCACGAGGAAAAACTCGCGAAGACCCGCGAAGTGCGCGATGTGATTCGCGCGAAGATAGGGGAATGGTGCAAGGCGAATTGCGGGGTAGCCGTGTAGTGCGATGTTGCACTTCGCACAA
The DNA here is from genome assembly GCA_035686785.1 of Kapaibacterium sp. (SeqCode). Lineage (GTDB taxonomy): Bacteria > Bacteroidota > Ignavibacteria > Palsa-1295 > Palsa-1295 > PALSA-1295. The sequence goes on along the minus strand of DASRZC010000177.1, from coordinate 7,201 downwards.
TTCTTATGGCTAATTCCATCTCTTCCCGTCTCGGCTTTCTCGACCGCTATCTCACCGGCTGGATCTTCGCGGCCATGGCGTTTGGCGTGGCGCTCGGTTGGCTCGTGCCTGGGACCGTTCCGTTTCTCCAAAAGTTTAGCATCGGCACGACTTCGATTCCCATCGCCATTGGCCTCATCGTAATGATGTATCCTCCGTTTACGAAAGTGAAGTACGAGGAGCTTCGGGAAGTGATGCGAAACAAGCGGATTCTTACGTTTTCGCTCATCCAAAATTGGGTGATCGGTCCAATTCTCATGTTCGTGCTTGCGATTATCTTTTTGCGCGACTATCCCGAATATATGGCGGGACTTATCATGATCGGCCTTGCGCGATGCATCGCGATGGTCATTGTTTGGAACGAATTGGCGAAAGGGGATACCGAATACGCTGCCGGACTCGTTGCCTTCAATTCCATTTTTCAAGTCCTGTTTTATTCGGCCTATGCGTATGTGTTCATCACTGTGCTGCCCGGTGTTTTCGGACTTCATAGCTCGGTCGTGAATGTTTCGATGGGGGAGATTGCCAAAAGCGTACTCATCTATCTCGGCATTCCGTTCTTTGCCGGATATCTCACGCGCACTATCCTCGTTCGTTCCAAAGGCCGCGCGTGGTACGACCGGAATTTTATTCCGCGTGTCAGTCCGCTCACGCTCATCGCGCTGCTCTTCACGATCATCATCATGTTCTCGCTCAAAGGCAGTTACATTGTGAAGCTTCCACTGGACGTGGTCCGCATCGCGATACCACTCGTTATTTATTTCATCATTATGTTCCTCGTCTCCTTCTATATGGGAAGGAAAGTGGGCGCGGATTATGCAAAGACGGCCACGCTCTCCTTCACCGCCGCGAGCAATAATTTCGAGCTTGCTATTGCAGTGGCCATTGCCGTCTTCGGCATCGATTCCGGTGCGGCCTTTGCCGCCGTCATCGGCCCGCTCGTCGAAGTGCCGGTGATGATCGGGCTGGTGAACGTCTCGCTCTATTTTCAAAAGCGGTATTTTGCAATCGCTGTGGATCCCATCAAGGCAATGGAACCATAATGTCTCCGTGGCTTGTCGATGTCGTCCCGTTTTTATATGCAGTCCAAATGAGGCGGTACAGACCCGGGGTAACACCGGAGAGTTGAAGGTTCACGCTCCAAGTTCCTGGCTTTGTTCCTGAAGTGAACGATCGAATGACGTGATGTGGAGTGATATAGAGATCACCGCGAATGGAATCGAGTGGTGCGGGAATGGTATAACTTACTTCTGCCGCTCCCGAAGCGGGATTGGGGTAGGCTGGCGATGGTCGGAAGAGGGAGTCTCCAATCCAATCGCTGTCATCCGGGCCATCGAAAACAGCGATCGAATTCGGCGAAGCTTCCGTGGTATGAATAATTCCATGCCAGCGAGTGCTGAATGGAATGGAGAGGTTGTAATCCCTAAATACGAGAGGAATACTACCCAGATTTTTGTGATTTTGACCGAGCACGGGTCCATTCTGAACCTGGAATTGCAAAGTATAATCGAGTTGCCCAGCGCGTAAACCCGAATCGGATAACGCAAAAATAGGAATAGAGTCCAGCGCGACCGTAGAACCAGGAGGAACGATACCAAGGTCTATCGTTCCTGAGTCGATTATTGGAAACCCGGCGATTACCGGGCCTTCATTTGGCCCGATTGATGCGCCTGTGTCGCCCGTCAATGCCCATTCGGCAAGAAGGCGGAGGGCAACATTCGAATCATTTTGAACAGAAACCATCGATATAACATCGAAATTGACGGCAGTATCGCCGATAGCCCGTATTGCAAGTCCACCAGGTTCAAGATATGCAAGTCCGGGCTGAACTCCTGGCGGAATGGAGTATGAAATCGAGACTGCGGACTCATAATTCAAAGCGGTATTCGGACTGGAGCAGCCCGCGAACCAGCCTGCCATTGCGAGAGCAGTTGCGAGAATGAGATAGCGCATGGTAATTCAGGTGATGATCGTGAGTTCCGAAACAGCAGCCCCGGGCATTAATTCCGGAATTATGAGTGACCTAACCCAGCCCATCGTAGAGTGATACATGGGATTCGAAACGTAATTCTATGAACGGGACACGGCTATGCCGTTTGAGGACATTGGGAATTGCTTGCGTGTGCCGTCAATCGCTGCTTGACGGGCTGGGAAGCAGCGCTTTCGCGCGCCCGAGGAGGGAGTAAAAAATTTCAAAAAATCTTTCGGAATCGCTTGACATTGCCATTTTTATTGCGTAAGTTAGAAGGGACTGTGATGGGCACCCATTGGGGAAAGGATGAAGGCTGAGGGATGAAGGATGGAAGGGGTGCATTGCTCATTGAAGGCTGAAATATGGAATTGGCGAATTTGACGCGCGGGAGAATGTCAAAATTTTTCAAAGCAGATTTTTTTTCCAGAGGAACGCCCAAAATGAAAATTAAACGTATCCCGCCAAAATTCATAAGTTGGTTTTTGATGGGCAGCTACGAATTACGACTCAGAACGGCTTTCCTTCGAATGATGAATTCTGGTTCCACATGGTATCCGGCGTGGTGTTGATCTTGCCATTGGCGAGGGGTTTTCCCATGCCGTTGGTGTTGGCCAGCGTGCCGTTGTTTTTGTAATCGCGCACATTTGGAGGGTTGTGTTGCGTACCGCCTCCGAGTTCGCTGTGGCGATCGGTCATTTTATCGGCGCATCCGAAGGAGAGAAAGCAGAGTGCAATGGCCGAGGCGGCAAGTACCGTGGTGGCAAGGAATGATTTTTTCATAAGAGATTGGCGAATCGTACGATGATTTGTATCGTACAAAAATACGGAGAAATTTTCGGTTTTCCATAAATTTCAGGATTTCCAGCATGTTTAGCTGGCTTAGAGAAAGAAAAAAATATTGTTTTTCTTTCATAATTTTTGAAAAATCGGGAAGCTTTTCTTCTAAAACATTGTATAAGGATACGAACTCTCTCTCGACGAATCATAATCGAAGGGAACAAAACACATGAACATTCGCGCATTAGTTATCGCCGCAGTGCTTTTGGCCGGAACGAGCTTCACAGCTCGCTCGCAGACCTTTAGCATTACGCGAAGCGTGTTCGGCACGGGAATGACGCCCGCCCAATCGGGGAATATCATCCTTGATGGTACCCTCGGCCAGGCGATCATCGGACCTGTCTCGACCAGTAACATCTTCATCGATCAGGGATTCTGGTACACACTACCAATCTCTAGCAGCGTGCAGGAGTTACCCGGGGTTGCCGACAACTTCTCGCTTGGGCAGAACTATCCGAATCCTTTCAATCCATCGACGACCATTAAGTACTCGGTCGGAGTCCGCTCGAAAGTAACGATTCGAGTGATGAACCTCCTCGGCCAGGAAGTGCATACGCCGTTAGTGGATCAGGTACAGGATCCGGGTCAGTACGAAATCGACTTCACCGACGCGGATAATCTTCCTTCGGGAACCTACATCTATCGCATGGACGCCGATAATTTTTCGGCATCTAAGCGGATGGTGCTCCTGAAGTAATCCTGAAGATAATTCGGCGAGAGAAACGGAGGGCCATAATGGCTTTCCGGGATGATCGATCATCCGTGGAACCCCCTCGAAACCCGAGGGGGTTCGCGTTTTTTAGGGTGAGTTTTTTTGCAACCCTTAAATAGTTTCCGTCTGCGTCCCATCCCTAACATACAAAGCCGAGGTGCTGCGCGCCCCCGGAAACCCTTTCCTACTGTCCACGTATTAGTACAGTACGCACCAGAGGTGCGATTTACGATGGCCCATATTCTTATTTACGATGGCCCATATTCTTATTATTGACGACGAAGCGGGGATTCGCGATACGCTCGCGATGATCTTCGAGTATGAGAAGCACCAGGTTACGACCGCGGAAAGCGGCATCGAGGGGCTGCGCATTGCTTCCGGCGGCGAGGGTGGCGGGGGCGCCACTCTCCACGCGACCCACCACGCGGATGGAGCGGAATTGCCGGTGATCGACTGCATCCTGCTCGATGTGAAAATGCCGGGGATGGACGGCCTGGAGACGCTCGAAAAGCTGAAGGAAGTGCGGCCCGAAGTGCCGGTGATTATGATTTCGGGTCATGGCACGATCGAGACGGCGGTGGAAGCGACGAAGCGCGGCGCTTTCGATTTCGTCGAAAAGCCGCCGGACCGCCAGCGGTTGCTGCTGCTCGTCCGCAATGCGACGGAAAAAAAGCAGTTGGTGAGCGAAAACCGTGTCATGCGCGAGCGGCTCAAGGGCAAGGAGCGCATGCTGGGAACCTCCGCCGCGATGCGGAATATCCGCGCAATCATCGAGCGCGTCGCGCCGACCGAGGCGCGGATTCTGGTCACCGGCGAAAATGGTTCTGGCAAGGAACTCGTCGCGCGCGCGGTGCATCGGGCTTCGAAGCGGTCGGAGCGGCCGTTCGTCGAAGTGAACTGCGCGGCGATCCCGAAAGATTTGATCGAGAGTGAGCTGTTCGGGCATGAGAAGGGGTCGTTCACCGGCGCGTTTTCGCAGCGCATCGGCAAATTCGAACAAGCGGATTTCGGAACGCTTTTTTTGGATGAAGTCGGCGATATGTCGCTCGATGCGCAGGCGAAGATGCTGCGCGTGATCGAGGAGGGCCGCTTGGAGCGCGTCGGAAGTTCCACGGGCAAGCCGATCCCGGTGAACGTTCGCATTATCGCGGCAACGAATAAGAATATCGCGGAGGAAATCCATCAGGGCCGTTTCCGCGAGGATTTATATCACCGCTTGAACGTCATCCCGATTTTCGTTCCGCCGCTCCGCGAGCGGCGGGAGGATATTCCGCTTTTGGTCCGTGCCTTCGGCGAGGAATTCGCGAGCGAGATGAACCGCAAGCCGGTGCATTTCGATGATAAGGCGATGAAGCTGCTGACCTCACTGCCATTCACCGGCAATATTCGCGAGCTGCGAAATGTGATCGAACGCATCGTGATCCTCGTGCCCGGAGAGACGGTTCGCGTCGAAGATGTCGAGCGGCTGGGGCTGGCCTTTTCGATGGGAGAGCGCGCGGCTGCGACGATCCGGACGGTGGTTCCCACGAGCGATGGCATGGAGCACGTTGCGGCGCCTTCCGAGAATGGCGACGAACTGGCGAAGAGTGTGATCCTCACGCCCGCTGACCGTAAAAGAATGGAAGACGAGCCTCACAACGTGGAGCGGTATTCGCTGCTGGGATCGAACGAACATCCGCTCGACCAGGCCATGCAGGCGACGACCTTTCAGGAATTCAAGGACCGCGCGGAAAAAGCGTTCATCGAAGAAAAGTTACGCGAGAATAATTGGAACATCAGCCGCACCGCCGAATCGCTGGACATCCAGCGCTCGCACCTGTATACCAAAATGCGCAAGTACGGCCTGATGAAGGACGCCCGCGCCGCAGAAGCTTTGATTGCCGAACCGATCGAGCCGGAAATCGAGGACATTCTGGAGGATGAGGATGATGTTTTGTAAGGTTATTTTTTAGTGGTTCACCACTAATTTCCCGGGAACCAAGCCGCCACCGCCGACGGTCACTTCATAGAGGCCGTTCGGAAGATTGTGGACATCGAGCGTCACCTTTCCGGAATTTGGCGGGATCGTGCCGCGCTCCATTTCCCGGCCCGCGATATCGACGATGCGATAAGTCCCTTTAACGAATGATGGGTACGTCATCGTCACGAACGACGAAGCGGGATTTGGAAAGAGGCGGAATGGGGTATAATGCTCCCCGCTTGCCACGCTCGAAACCGGACCAACCGGTTTCAAGCTGCGGAACAGGCCCATGTTCCACGTACCGGCATATGCGTAACCGTTCACGTACCAAATATTCGTTACTTCCGCCGTATCTGAAAAGCCAAGACGCCGGAGGCCGCTGGTGACATTTTCCCACGATTGTTTGGTGGGGTCGTACCGCCAGGTGCGGGTGTACCCGGTCGCAAGATTCGAATCGGCGGCGAAGAGCAGGCCGTTCGGCGAGGCCGTGAGGCTGATGATCGGCGCGGAAGCATTCGTTGGAGACGCGAACGATTGCCACGAGTTCGCGCCATCCGTGGTAACGAAAAGCTTCCCATCGCTCATAGCGGCATAAATTGCGCCGGTGGAATCTTTCATCATCGCGCCGGTGGGCGTGGCTTGGGTTCCCGGCTCCGGCGTTACCGTATCGAACGGAAACAGCACATCGTAGCCCCGGTAAATACCGCTCGTGGAAAGGGCGAGGATGGTATCGTGCGCCCACTCCATGACATGGAGAATTGGTGTCGGTGAAATCGTGTCGTATGAGAAGGAAACATAGGAGCAGCCAGTGTCGAGGCTTTCGCTCATCTTCGTTCCGGAAGCGATCCATACATGGATACCGGAGGTTATCGCCCCAATCCCGGATAGCGGCTGCTCGCCGGACGACCCGCAAATGCTCTGTGACTGGCCGCTTTGATTGAGTCGGTTTGTCGTGTTCACCATCAACCATTCTGATGTATCGCGTTCCCATACACTTAGGAAGGCCGATACTCCAGTAGCATTGTAGTAGTAGTAGTCATAAGTGCTATCTGTCCAGAATTGCCCATCGTCGCGTGACCTGTAAATGTGACCGCCGCCACTGGCGTTGGAATTGGTAATGCTCGGACGGCCGGTACTAACAAACGCTGACTGCTGGAACGTAATCATATCGAACGGCAGAGACGCAATCCCTTGACTCGAAATCGGTTGCCAGGTCGCGCCGAAGTCAGTCGATCTCACCAATGATCCCGCAGTGCCGGCATAGATCGTTCCTGATGGATCGACATACCACGGTCGCTGAGAGAGTTTATACCAGCTGCTTCCCCAGTCGTCCGAACGGAACTCCCCATCACGACCGAAATAGAGGTAAATGCGCCCCGCATCATCGACACCGTCGATCTGGATGCCACCGGTCCCGAGATCCGAATCAACAACGGGTATTGTCATCGTGACCCAATGATTCCCATGATCGAACGAATAGGCGAGTCGTGCATTCTTACAATAGAATGGATACGTCGGGTGCTCTTCCGCACCGGTAATAATCCACACCCCTCGCGCTCTGGCAATATTGAAATACCAATCCGTTGCTGTGTCCTGCAGAGTGAAGAGTTCCTCCCAATCCTTCCCGTAATCGGTGCTACGATAAAGATTTCCATGAAGCGACCACAGATAGACTGTATCC
>DASRZC010000176.1:0-22888 GCA_035686785.1 Kapaibacterium sp. (SeqCode) | reverse complement strand
TGGCCGAGAATGGCGCAATCGAAGAGCCGCTTCGCGTTTTCATGGAACCGGGCGCGCTGAAACTAACCTATGCCCCTATCGTTACGAATGGCGCGGGACTTGAAATCGTGGATGTGCTGGGGCGAAGCATGAGCGAACTCTCGTTGAACCACGGCAGCGCGCTTTCGGTGATCCCGGCCGGCGCGCTGGCCTCCGGCGATTACTTTGCAAGGCTGTCCGACGGTCCACGCACCGAGACGGTCAAATTTCATTGGGAGAAATAAATTGTTTAGAGAAATTTTTTATGGCACGTATGAAAATTAAGATAGCAGTCATCACACTGGCGCTTGGTATGATAACGAACCTGGCGAGCGCGGAAGTCCATTTTCGAAACGTTTCGTTCGAGGAAGCGAAGCAGGCCGCCGCGAAAGAGCATAAGGTGATCATGGTCGATTTTTATACGACCTGGTGCGGATGGTGCAAAGTGCTGGACAAAAATACCTACACCGATGCGAACGTCACGAAGATTACGGATGCGAAGTTTATTCCGGTGAAGATCGATGCGGAAAAAGGCGAGGGCATCGAGCTTGCGAAAAAATATGGCATCAACGGGTATCCGACGATCATCTTTTTCGACGAGGGCGGCAAGGAAATCGATCGCGTGGTCGGCTATGAGGACGCGGTGCGCTTCGCGCAATCGCTCGAGTTAGCGGCTTCCGGCGGATCGAAAGCGGTTATCAACGAAGTGGAAAGCGCAACCTCGACGGCCGATCCGAAGAAATGGTTCACGGCCGGAAATTACTACGCCGAACATAACGAGACTGCAAAATCCGTGGCGGCATTTAAAAGAGTGCTGGCCCTCGATCCACAAAACAAAGGTGGTAATAATGCCGAGGCGCTGTATGCCGTCGGTTTTCTTTCTTCCGGGGACGAGCAGGAACGCATTCTCGATAGCGCGCTCCGCGTTTTTCCGAACGAGGTCGATGCCAACCAGGCGAACATGCTGCTCATTCGGAACGATTTCAATTCCCAGCAGCCGGAGAACGCCGCGCGCCGCATCGACCGGTGGGCGATGTCCCACCCCGAAGATGGTGCCTCGTTCAATTTCTTCGCCTGGGCCGCGGCACAGCACTCCGCCGTGCTCGACCGCGCGATGGAATATTCCAAACGCGCGGAGGCTCTGGCCTCCTCGCCCGAGGAAAAAGCGAGCGCGATCGATACGCGCGCCGATATTCTCTTCAAGCAGGGGAAAGCTTCCGAAGCATCGCAGACCGAAGCCAGTGCGATCGCGATGATCGATCCGATCAAGGATAAGAAACTCCTGGACGAGCTAAACAAGCAAAAAGCGATTTTCGATAAAGGACTACCCGCAGCTACTCCCGAACCTTCAGCAGCGAGTCATTAGGCCATAGTGGATCTTTTTTTACATCGCGTAGCGATCGTTTTTTAGCGCGCTGTTGTGCGAATTATTTCTGGCGCGTCGTTAGTCTGCGCGGCCACCGGTACTTTTACTTTTCTTACACTTGTAAGCGAGATCCCATCCGCCATCATAAAAAGAATTCCTACGACGGTCGTGAGCAGATAATTCGAGGCGTGGGTGAGCGTGGCGAATGCGATGGCGAGGGCCGGGGGAACGCCGAACATTACCGCCAGCGCCTGGCTGATGAGGAAATGATAGGTTCCTGTCCCGCCGGGCGACGGAAGGATAAACGCGATGCCCGACATGGACTGGAGCAGAAAACAGCCGACGATTCCGACGTGCATGAGACCCGTACCGCGAAAAGCGAGCGTCGAAACGAACATCGAAGCGGTGTAGAGTGCCGAAATTCCGAAGGTTCCAACGATAGCCGGCACGGCCGATCCGGTGCGAACGCCGCGCAGTCCCTCCTCGGTGCGCGCGGCGCCGCGTTCGATTGCGCCGCGGAATCGCTTCGGGAGTGCCCGGGCGAGGAATTCAATAACGCGGCGCGTCTTTTTTTCGCTAAACAGAATGAGCACGGCGAAGATGCAAAGGAGGCCAAGCAGCGCGGCGATAGGCAGCCAGAATAGTTCGATGGCAGGAAATTCCACCGAAAGTTTAGCGCGAAAAGCGAAGATCGTGATGCCGAGCAGCGCGGTGAGGCCAATGAAATCCGCCAGCCGTTCGATGAGCATCACGGCGACCGAAGAACTGATCGGAATGTTTTCGCGCTTCGAGAAGAGAACGGGGCGCACAATATCGCCACCGCGCGGAAGGAAATTATTCGTCGCATATCCCGCGATGAGTGCGCGAAACGCGGAGGACAATCGCGTATGCGGCGCGATGGGTCGCAGGAACATTTTATATCGCCAGGCCCGGACGAGATGCGACAAAAACATCACGAGCGTTCCGGCGACAATGACGAACAGATTCGCGCCTTCGAGATCTTCCGCGAGCCGGTGCAAGTGCTGCCGGTGGAAGGCAAGATACAGCGCGCCGCCGCCAATGAGAATGGCGAGCGCATAACGAAAGGCTGGGTGCTTCAGCATGATTCGAAGTGCTAGGTGCTAAGTTTTTTCTGCCAGGTGCTCTATGCTTTCGGTGGAGGAATCTGGCACGGTACTTAGCACTAAGGCCTCAGGGCTTTCCCCGAGCGCTTTGGCCAGTTCTTCCGGCGAGCGGTCTTCGGAGGCGCGAAGGACTTCACCGAAGTTCTTGAAGGTGATGCCTTCGCTGGCCACGAAGGTAAGACCCAGGATGGTGGTGAGAAGATCGAAGGCCGCATGCGTTACGGTCGCATACGCAATCGCGGAGGCCAGCGGCACGTTGAAAATACGAAAGAGCGCCTGGCTGATAAAATAATGATACGATCCCACTCCGCCGGGAGTGGGAACGAGGAACGCAATACCGGAAACGACACGCAGGAAGAACGCGCCAATAATTCCCACCATCGCGAGCGAGCGATCCGGAAACGCGAAGAGCCACGCATACATACTGAGCACGTAAAAAATCCAGATGCCAATCGTTCCAATGACGACGGGCAGCGCGCCGCTCGCGCGAACGCCGCGCAGGCCGCTCGCGAATTCGGATGCTGCGCGATAGACGGGCTTTTTGATTTTCTCCGGCCATTTGGCCGCCAGCCGGTGGAGCCCGCGCTCTGTTTTACCGGCGCTAAAAATCATGATGATAACGAGGGCGAGAATGACGATGAGTGCCATGACGATCCAGCCGAGCGAGCCGGAAATGGTTGGGAACCCATTCGCGATCTCGCGCGGAAAAATCACGAGCGCCAACATGATGACGAGGATGTTGGCCACGAGATCGGCAACGCGCTCGATTAAAATCGTTGCGATCGTGCCGCTCATAAAGACTTTTTCATGCTTCGCGAAAATATAGGGGCGCACGAGTTCGCCGGAGCGTGGAATCACGTTATTCATTGCGTAAGCGGCGAGGATTGCTCGGAATCCCGTGAGGACGCTTGTGCCAACTTTCATGGGCCGGCAAATGACCGTCCATCGCCAGGCCCGGCAGAGATGCGAGCAAAACAGCAGCGCAACGCCAGCGAGAATGAGCGCGATATTCGTTTTTTCCAGTTCGGCGAGCAGACTGTTGAAATTCACCCCACGAAATGCAAGATAGAGCGACCCGGCGGTGATAATCGCCATAATGGAAAGCCGGATTGCGGGGTGCTTCATAACCTCATCCATAGTGCCAAAGCCGTGCCTAAAACATTCCATCTTGGAAGGGGAGCGACAGTTCTCCCCGTATTTTTGTAGTATGGCATTACGCAAAGAGAAATTCGAGACGAGTTCGGGGATACCGGTAGCTCGTGTTTACCCCACTCCAGATCAACCACCCCCCAGCCCCCTCCTTCTTAAGGAAGGGGAGATAGCCGAGCCAGGCCAGTTTCCTTTTACTCGGGGGATTTATCCCGAAATGTACCGCGCCCGGCTATGGACGATGCGGCAATACGCCGGATTCGGCAGCGCACGCGAGTCGAACGAGCGGTATAAATATCTTCTCGCTTCCGGCTCGACGGGGCTTTCCATCGCCTTCGATTTGCCGACGCAGATCGGCTATGACTCCGATCACACGATGGCTTCCGGCGAAGTCGGGCGCGTCGGCGTTGCCATCGACTCCATCGAAGATTTCGATGTGCTCTTCGATGGCATCGAGATGTCCGGCATTTCTACTTCGATGACAATCAATGCGACTGCCGCGATTCTTCTTGCGCTCTACGTCGCGAAAGCAAAAAAACAGGGCGCGGATTTGAAGAAGCTTTCGGGAACGGTCCAGAATGATATTTTAAAAGAATATGCCGCGCGTGGAACCTATATTTATCCGCCCGCGCCCTCCATGCGCATCGTGACCGATATATTTCGCTGGTGTGCCGAGGAATTGCCAGCGTGGAATACGATTTCCATCTCCGGCTATCACATTCGCGAAGCCGGCGCGACGGCCCTCGAAGAAATGGCGCTCACGCTTTCGAACGGTATCGCCTATGTTCAGGCCGCGCTCGATGCGGGCCTCAATATTGATCGGTTCGCGCCACGGCTCTCCTTCTTTTTCAATTCGCACTCGAATTTTTTCGAGGAGATTGCGAAATTCCGCGCCGCGCGAACGCTCTGGGCGGAAATTATGCGGGATCGGTTTCATGCGAGGAATGTGGAATCGATGAAACTCCGGTTTCATTCACAAACTGCAGGCTCGACGCTCACCGCGCAGCAGATCGAGAACAATATCGTCCGAACGACGGTCGAAGCGATGGCGGCAATACTTGGCGGAACGCAGTCGCTCCATACCAATGGCAAGGACGAAGCACTTGCTCTGCCGACCGAAGATGCCGCGCGAACCGCTCTACGAACGCAGCAAATTCTTGCGTATGAATCTGGCATGGCGGAGACCGTCGATCCGATGGCGGGAAGTTATTTCATAGAATATCTTACATCGGAACTCATTCGACGAGCGAAAGAACTCATAGCGGAAATAGACGCGCTCGGCGGCGCGGTGCGCGCGATCGAGGCGGGATTTTATCAGGAACGCATCGCACGGAGCGCGTATGAATTTCAGAAAAAAGTCGAGCAGAAAGAAGAGATCGTCGTTGGCGTCAACGAATTCGTAACGGAAGAATTACAAACGCCGGAAACACTCCGGCTCGATCCGGAACTCGAAAAAGATCAGATCGCCCGCGTTCGGGATTTGCGCGCCCGGCGCGATTCCTTGCGGGCAAATGCCTCACTCGAAAAAATCGAGCGTGCCGCGCGCGGGGGTGAAAACCTGATGCCACATATTATTCACGCGGTCGAATCCTTCGCTACATTAGGAGAGATTTCGGACACGCTGCGGGGCGTCTTCGGGGAATTCAAAGCATGAAGCCTCTTACCTCACCGAGATCGTCCCGAATACGCCGTCGGCCCCAGCATTCGGGCCGGCGGTGTAATAGAGCGTCCCGTTATAGACGACGAGCGCCCAAAGGCCATTTATGACGATTGGAGCACCACTGGCATCATTCAGAGTTCCGACCAATGCGCCGGTGGAACGATTATAAGCATGGATATGTCCGTCTCCAAAATTTCCGACGAGGAGATCGCCACTATACGTTCCGAAATTGGGAGGCGCAATCGCCACACCCCATGGCTGGTCGAGGGAGTCGTTGGAGATCAGTGTTCTCGGATTCGAGCCATCAAGAGAGTAGATATCGACATAACCCCCTAAATATGAGCCAATCTCAAAATATGGAGAAGTAGTGTTCGCTTTGGCATAGGTTACAAACATTTGTGTATCGATCACAACCACGTTAAATGGCGCGAACCCGGCGTTGTAATGCGGATTTGTGAAGGTAGTGGGTGCGCCGTAACTTGTGCCGAACCGATCCAATGAACTATACTGTACATCGGTCGCATAAAGATACGGTGTTCCCCCAGCCTTCGCGAATGCTAGCCCCGTGAAGCTTGAACTCGAATGCCGATCCACAAGAAGGTACGTCGTATCGCCACCATCTACTGCTGCAATCGTTCCATTTAATTCGGCTACGATCCAGTTAGCTCCAATCCCCGCAGCCGGGATAAAAAAAGAGGACGTTGAATCGAACACAAGTCCGGTGGGGCTGCCCTTCATACTGTTCTGGTCCGTGACATGATAAACCTGCGTTTTGCGAGCGCCGGTGGTATCATAAATCGTCAAAGTGGCGCTCGCACGATTGGCAACCCAAGGAACGCCAAATTTTGTATTGAACGCCAATCCCCACGAATCCTGCAAGTTCGTATCGATATTCCCGGTGGCGACGGTGCCGTAACTACTCGCGTTTGCTTTATCTGCTGTGAGCGGCGTTACGAGAAAAGTCGATGGCGCGACGACCGGGGGTGGCGTCGTGGAAGAATGGCAACTGGAGGCAAGCATGGCAATAGCGCCAAGCAGATAAATACGGTAGTTTCGAAGCATAATGGAAAAAATTGTGAAAATACTGGTAACGGTACAATGGTAGCAATAAAGGTGCCGGAGTCATTGCGCTTGCTCCCGCAGGAAATTCTCGATGCCTCGAACATGCGCGGCCGCGAGGGTATCGAGGAATTTCGGATCGCGCAGCTTCGCTTCCTGGTCGGGGAACATCATGTAAAGCGACTCCGTGAGAGCGCACGGCATCCATGTTGGCCGGCAAATAGCGAGGCTTTTTTGGAACGATCCCAAATTCGGAATTCCGGTGACTTCCGAAATGGCACGGTCGAGTTCCGCCGCCAGCGGCGCTGAGAAGGGATGGAAGTAATAAGTCGAAGTGCCATAATTCAGGAAGGGGTCCGTTCCATCGGGGAACGCATTGTTGTGCAGGCTCACCATGAGATCGACGTTATCGTGAACCGCAAGTGCCGAGCGCGCATCCAACTCCTCGACCTGATCGTAATCGCTGACGATGCCATGCAAATCCGAATGGGTCATCAATACAATCGCGCCTTTGGCCGTTAGCTGATCTCGCACGCGAGTGGCTTCGGCGAGATTCGCTTCGCGCTCCGTGAGGCCCGTCGGCCCGATGGCGCCGCCCGGCGGGTGGCCCGGATCGAGCATGATCGTAATTCCGCGCAGCGGATTATTCGGATCGACATGGGGTGGTCGCCGAATCCGAACATCGAGCGCGCCATTATCTGTGTAAAAAGCTTTGTATCCCCACACCGGCTTGGTAAGCTCGACCGTAAAATCGGTTCCAAGACCTGTCGAGTCATAGCCAATGGAGTGGATGAGCGGATCGCTGGTCTGCGTATTTAAAAGCGATGGCCGCGACTTGCCATAGATATGGATTCGAAGCTCCGTTCCATTTGGCGTAATTTGGAATGGATTGAAGTCCGTTGGCAAAATCAGATCGACATAACCGGGACTCGCTTCCGCCTTGCCTCGCGGATTATGTTCGGAAGATTTCAAATCCGCGTGAATATCAAAATTCGTATCGGCGACCCATGCGAAGGTCTCTTTATCCAGCTCGACTTTATAATATTTTCCTTCCTGCTCGATGATGTTCAGCCGTGTTCCGCGTGGGAAGAACCATTCGCGGTTCCCATCCGGCGTGAGCGCGCCGGGCGCGACATCGTTGCCGGTCTGGAGCGTGTCGCTGCCTTTTGAAATCTCCGCCAGTAAGGGCGGAGTGAACGTCTTATGCTCGATTGCCGCGCGCTCGGCCGTTCCAACTTTTTCCAACGGCCTGTAAACGACTGTTGAGGAATCGACATCGTTCCCTCGACGTGCGACGAGATGATACACGCCATCGAATGGCATGGGGAGAAACGCGAGGAACGCACCATTTTCCCAGACGGGAACGGGATAACCGTTGATTGTAAGCGAAGCGTTACGATTGCCCACTGCGCCGAAAATAAAATTTGAATCGACATACGGCCGCCATTGGTTCGGCATGGGATACGCGACGAGAATATGTACCGGCGCTTCCGGCGGTGTGGGAGGAACATACGGGGATGAGGGCGAAGGAAGCGGCTGCGGCGCTGGTTTCGGCGTAGTCGTAATCTTTTTCGAAGGCGCGCAACCCGGCATCACCGAAGATGCGGCCAATGCCGCAAAAATTATCACAGCCGAGATTCGACGAATACGCATGATTTTGTAACATGCAAATTCCTTTCCGAGTTGATCGCCTACGATCAGCCAGCTTTAATTACGAATTAAGAATGGGGATGTATGTGTTCAAAAAAAAGCATTCTTAAGGAACTTCTGATTTCGTCTATTCTCAACGTCATTACGAAGAGGATTTTTCGACCGAAGGGAGAAAAATCCGACGAAGCTATCCATTGTAACATCAACGGATTGCTTCCCTCGATTCCTCGGGACCGCACGAATCTCCCTTCGGTCGATTCGTGCTCCTCACAATGACATAGGAATGGACTTAATCAGAAATTTCTTAATTCTCAATCTTAATTTTCAATTTTCTGAAGCTCGCTCTTCTCATCGAATACGACGGCACTGATTTCGCCGGCTGGCAAACACAGCGGGATCATCCCAAAGGCCGCTCTGTCCAAGGCGAGATCGAGCGCGGGCTTCATCAACTTTTTGCTCGCCACATTACCGTACACGGCGCGGGACGAACGGATGCCGGTGTCCATGCGCGCGGCATGGTGGCGCACATCGAGTTCCCGGATGAGATTCCGATCACCCTACAGAAGCTTCTCATGGCGATTAATGCCACCACGCCGGAGGACATTGCGATTCGGGATCTTCGGCCCGTCACGGAGGATTTCCACGCGCGGCATAGCGCTCTCGCGCGCGAATATCGCTACACCATTAAGCGGGAGCGCACGGCGATCGACCGGAATTTCGTCTGGGCCGTCCGGCGCGATGTCGAGTTTGAAAAGCTGGAACGCTCGGCGTCTTTGCTCATCGGTGAGCATGATTTCACAAGCTTCAGCAAGCGCACATCGGACGTGAAGCATTACCGGTGTATCGTGGCATCGGCGCGCTGGGAATTTCATGGCACGACCTTTGCGCTCACGCTACGCGCCAATCGCTTTGTGCGCGGAATGGTACGGGCGCTCGTGGGCGCAATGGTGAGGGTGGGACAGGGAACACTTTCGATCGACGAATTCGAGACACTTTTGCGCGAGCCACGTGAATTATGGAGGGCGAAATACATCGCGCCCGCGCACGGCCTCGTGCTCGAAGGGGTCGAATATCCCGAGCGCTTCGGGCTGTGGCGCATTGGCGAAGTACTTGCAAGATGAGAAAGGAAGAATGAAAGACTCGTGAGAATGATGAAATCAATCGTGTACAACAGGCGACGTTTTCTTATATTGGCCAGTATTATGCTCGTTTGTTCCGCAATCGTAAGCTGTGCCGCGGGAATTAATCTATTTTCAAAATCGGAGGATGTCCAGCTTGGACAGCAAATGACGCAACAAATCGCCGCCGATCCCGTGCATTATCCGATCCTGCACAACCCGACCCTTACCGCCTATCTTCAATCCATTGAAGACCGGATTGTGCAATCCCCCAATGTTCAGAATAAAGACTTCCATTATACCGTGACGATCATCAACGATCCGAAAACGGTGAATGCTTTTACGATTCCTGCGGGCGGGATTTATGTTTATACGGGCCTGCTTAATTTTATCGATAACGAATCGGCGCTCGCTGGGGTGTTGGCGCATGAGACTACGCACGCGGACCATCGGCACGCCACGCGCAACATGACGCAGCAATATGGCTTACAGGCGCTGGAATCGCTTGCGCTCGGAGCCGCCGGAGGCTATGCCCAGCTTGGATCAATCGTGGCGAATCTTGGAAGCAACCTCACGGTCCTCAAATTCAGCCGCGATGACGAGCGCGAAGCCGATCAGGGTTCGTTCGATGATTTGAACGAGCTTCCGGGACATCCCTGGTGGCCGGGCGGCGTGAAGCTCTTTCTCACAAAGTCTCTTGCCGCGGAGCCAAATCAGCCGGGCAAATTTCAGCAGCTTTTTCTAACCCATCCCGTCGATCAGGAGCGGATTGACGCAATAACGGCGGACATTCAAAAGGCCGGTCTCGCAAATCCAACCGCGGCGCAACTCAATATAGCCAATTATGCCCGCTATAAGGCCATGCTGGGCAGTTCCGGCGCCACCGCGCCGTATGGACGGTAATCCGAAGCCGCAAGCTTTTCTTGTAACCGCCGCCTATTGTTGGCGGCGGTGAGTGGACTGCATCTCATTCATTGCCCCTTCACGTACCCGAACGTACCGTGGTTTTCTTCGTCTGGACCGGCTGTAAAATAGAGGGTGTTCGGGTCGCCGGTAATGGAATTGAAGGTGATGCCCCAGAGGCCGTTGATTTGAATGGGAGTGCTATAGGTACCACCGCTCATGAGCTGCCCGAGATACTTGCCGGTGGTATCGAAAGCATTGATTCTCCCATCGCCAAAGTTTGCGATGAGGATGGCATTCGCGAACTGTCCAAAGCCACTGCCCGCGACCGCGATACCCCACGGTGAATTAAATGTACCACCCGAGGCAAATCGTTTGACGAGTTGGCCATTGGGAGTATAGACATCGACATAGCCCGTTCCAGCCACCGCAGAATCGTCGCCATTATCTGGGAATGGTTTATGGAGCGCGTAGGTGACATAGAGCATGCCGCCAATGTTTGAAATGCCGAAGGGTCCATACGAGGAGGGAATAGATGGATCACTCAGGGTCTTGCTCGTGAGGGTAAAGTTACTGTTAAAGACGACGATTTTATTTTCCTTGAAATCGGTGGCATAAATAAAATTCGCTCCGCCGTCGTTTCCGATCGCAAGGCCTTTTATTTCCTCGGAGTCTATTGGCGTGGTGACCTGCTCTGCGCTTGCGCCGCTTGTCCACGTAGCGAGAATGCCATCTTCGGTAGAATAGATCACCTTTGCGCCCTTGAAGTCGCCATTCGTGGTGGTATTGATTATCGCTCCGCTTGGGCTGGCGCCGGTCGTGCCGCCTGGCAACGGAATGGAGACAGTAGCATTCACATGTTGGCCTGACGTATTATAATTGAATCCTGAGCTATCGTGGTTGACGGCAATCCAAAAACTTCCATCGCTCATCACCGCGATTCCCCATGGGTTCAGAAGACCCGCATCGATCCGCGAAGCGCCGAACCCAGCCGTATCGCTCACAAGATACGTGGCGGCATATGAAGTAGAAGTTGTGGAAGACGGACTCGTGCTGCTCTTACAGGAGCCGATAACGAGCGTCGATAATAATACAAGGTAGGATAAAGATCGGTTATTATTGAAAAATGCTGACATGGTAGTTTGGAAATAATGTGGTACTGAAGCAGCCGTTTCTTGATTTAATAGGTACGGCTCAATCCAAAGAGACACAATTCCCGCCTTCATTATTACAGTCACGATTTAGGTTGCTTAACCATAACATGAGAAAAATCAATAGTTGCCAAATTTCCGACTTGTAACATTCCCCACCCCCATTGTGTCTTATATCGTGGAGCGGGTAACCTTGCTCAGTCATCATGCCACAAGGATCGCGCAAAACATTAGACGAACACGAACTCAAGCTTATCGAGGCTTTCATCGAAGGTGATATGGCCGGTTTTAAGTACGTTTATTCGCTGCACCGTCAGCGGGTTTTCAGCTATTGCCTGTATTATATGGGCGACCGCATGTTGGCCGAGGACGCCTTCCAGGAAGTTTTCGTGCGAGTCTATACGCGCCGCGAGCAACTTCGAGCAGCAGGCGCACTCACAAGCTGGGTCTTGCTGATTGCCCGCTCGGTATGCCTTAATTTACTGCGCGAATCGAAATTCACGCCGGAATTCGTACAGATCGGGAATCCGGCCGAGATCGACACGCTGGGTGGCGATACGCGGGACGCGTCGGTGGAACCGCTCGATCAATTGATCGCGGACGACCTGCTCCGCTCGGCATTAAAAAAAATCGCCCCGATGTACCGCGAAGCATTTTTGCTTTGCGAATTCGAAGGACACGATTATGCGGCCATCGCCCAAATGACGAACACGACGGAAATGAACGTCCGAGTTCGAATCACGAGGGCGAAAAAGCAGCTTCGGCAACTTCTCACGCCTCATTACAAAAACGAAGGAAGCCTGGCGGGGCGCCTCGCGGGGGGACGCCGAAGCCGATCGCGGGTTTCAAAAAAGAGTTTCGAGCCGGAGGATGAGCAATCATCCAATCTGCCTGAAACAGAAGCACTGGACGATCTATCTCGCGGAATCGAGGAGGTATTTGCACGATGAAAGCATATCCAATAGAAGATACGATCATTGCCTATTTCGATGGGCGGTTGAATGATTCGGAAGGAGCGGAATTGTTGCACCGCGTGTCGGTGAGTCCGGAAATCCGAGAGATTTTCGAGGCCCATGACGCGCTCCGGCAAATGGCGGTCCGTGCGGCGCAAAATATTTCCATTTCACCAGAACTCGAGGAAGCAGTCTTCGCTCGCATTGCGGCGTTGCAAGAGGAAGAGCGGCTCCCGGTTGGTTTTTGGACGCTTCGCCGTATTGCAGTCACGGCGGGCGTGGCCGCTATCCTTATCGCCGGAGTTGCTGGTTCGTTCGAATTTCAAAATGCCGGAGCCAATAGTGCCGAAAGCGGTAAAATCAAAAACCAGGGAATATCCATCCAGCACATGGCGGCGAACGCCAGGTTCGAGACCGCGCAGCGCACCTTCGAACCAGCTTATCGAACGGCGATAGAGCAGGTAAATTCAGAAATTCCCGGAGATAATTTGACGACGACAAATGATATTTCATTGATCGTGGGTGATCCATCTTCCGCCATCACGATGCATCCTGCGCCGGAAGAATCAGAAGTGGCGAGCATTCCATTACCTTCAATTAGCCATGCTACGTTTCAATCTTTGAGGGAGCTTCCGCCAGCCGATGCCGAATCAAAATTCGAAGCCGGAATTTCTTCGCCGATGAGCGGATTTAGTTTTCCGGGTTCCGTCCCGCAGCAAGGGCCTTTCGCGGACGTGACTATTCGAGCCGCGTATAACCTCGATGAAAAAAATCAAGTCGGGTTGAGAATTACAGATGGCTCATTCGCCGGTCTGAGACCCGCGGCCGGAGCGGGATATACGCACGAAACGATGGAACTTCAGCAAGGCTATGCTGGTGAACTATTCTACCGCCACCGGGAGCCAGTAGTTCAAGGACTATTTTTCGTGACCGGCGGGGCGGGCGGCGGCTTCTATTCGCTCGGCACGATGCTGAGCGCGGAACTTGGAATTGAAGTGCCATTCGGCGAACGACTGCTTGGGGGAGTCTCGCTTATTGTGAGCCGGCTGCACCAAAATGGATCGGAGAGCGCCATTCTTTCTTCGAGTACGCCAGTAATTTATGATGGCTCGAACGTATTCAATTCGCTGAATGGCAGCATCGAATACGCGCTTACGTATCGGTTTTAATGCGGTTCGACCGCAACAGAAAGAGAAAGAGAGAGATGAGATGATGAAACGTGGTATTAACAAATTGGGATTGGGCTGCAAGAATTATGTACTTGCGGCTCTTTCACTCGCATTGGGGTTTGCAGCTTCGGGCTGCTCCTCGATCGCGGATAATCCTTCGACGCCCGCGCCGGAGCCGGACGTGAGGAATTATTATATTCATCTCGCAACGACGAATTGCGAATATAATTATACCGTAACCTCTCTGAATGCGCCGTACCATCCGGCTTCCGGTGGGCTCACGATGTCCATGCAGGGCAATACCGATACGTTCAAGACCATGCCAGTTTATGCCTGCCTTTGGAGCTACTCGAATAATTACGGTACGCCTCAGCTATGGTACTACGCGCTTTGTGACACGCAAGCTGTGGCGCTTGGCCTCGAACCATCGCCGGACAATTACACCGATAGCTGGGTCGATCTGAAAGCGCCGCTTCAAAAAAATGCCACGTGGTCGTTCATATCGCAAGGGGAGCATATCACCGCGAACGTCACCATGTATGGCGGCACGGCGCAGGTAGAGGGAAAAACCTATGACAGCGTTGTGATGGTACAATACACCGGCGTGAAGGGAACGACCGGCACCGAATGGTTCGCTCGCGGCACCGGACTGATTTTCTCGCATATCGAGCGTCCCAATTTTGGGATGGTCGAAAACCACTTGCTCTCGTTCGAGCAAAAGTAAACCAGCATCGCCGACGATGCTCCGGGAAAGGCTGAATTAGGAATTATGAATTATGAATGATGAACTAGCGTTCTAAATTTTCATAATTCCTAATTCATAATTGCCCGCAATGCTGGTTGACTATTACGACATCGAATCGCTCCTCACCGAGGAGCAGCGGATGGTCCGCGATACGGTACGCTCCTTCGTCGAGGCTGAGGTGCTACCGATCATCGAGGCGCATAATCAGGCGATGACGTTTCCGCGCGAGCTTGTTCCCACGATTGGCGCGCTGGGCCTGCTCGGGCCAACGCTGCCGGAAAAATATGGCAGTTCCGGTCTCGACAATATTTCCTACGGCCTCATCATGCAGGAACTTGAGCGCGGCGATTCGGCGATGCGCTCGTTCGCCAGCGTGCAGAGCGGGTTGGTAATGTATCCGATTTTCACGTTTGGCACCGAGGAACAGCGCATGAAATGGCTGCCGAAGCTGGCCTCCGGCGCGGCGATCGGATGCTTCGGGCTGACGGAGCCGGACTTCGGCTCGAATCCTTCCGGAATGGTCACAACCGCGAAGACAACTTCGAACGGCTACGTGCTGAACGGCGCGAAGATGTGGATCACGAACGGGACGATCGCCGATGTCGCCGTCGTGTGGGCGAAGCTCGATAGCGACGATGCAAAAACGATTCGCGGATTTCTGGTCGAGAAAGGAATGAATGGCTTTACCGCGCCGGAAATGAGGGGGAAGTATTCGCTCCGCGCCAGCGTGACGAGCGAACTCGTTTTTCAGGATGTCGAGCTTCCAAAAGAGAATATGCTGCCCGGCGTGCAAGGACTGAAAGGCCCGCTGAGTTGCCTGACGCAAGCGCGCTATGGCATTGCATGGGGCGCCGTTGGCGCGGCGATGGCTTGCTATGAAAGTTCCGTAAATTACGCGAAGAGCCGCGTGCAATTCGGCCGGCCCATTGGCGGATTCCAACTCGTGCAGGAAAAACTCGCGTTCATGCTGACGGAAATCACGAAAGCACAGTTGTTGGTTCACCGATTGGGAACCCTCAAAAACGAAGGCACCATGCGTCCGCAGCAAGTCTCACTCGCAAAGCGCAATAATGTCGATATCGCTCTTCAAATTGCGCGAACCGCTCGCGATGTTCACGGTGCGAATGGCATCCTCGGCGAATATCCTATCATGCGCCACATGACGAACTTGGAATCGGTTCGCACCTACGAAGGAACGCATGATATTCATACGCTGGTGCTGGGGGAGGATATTACGGGGATACCCGCTTATGGAGGATAGATGCCGGAGATTAGCAGGTTTTACGGAATAGTGATTAAGATGTATTTCCTGGATCATGACCGGCCCCATTTCCATGCGGAGTATGAGGGTAAGAAGGCTAAATTCGATATTGAAACTCTCGAAATCATCAAGGGCCAATTGCCGGCATCAGCCGTTCGCTACATAAGGGAATGGGCATCCAAACATACCGAGGAGCTTATGGAAAATTGGCGAAAGAGCAAACTCCCGGAAACTTTACAGAAGATTCAACCTTTATCGTAGTTATGGTTAGCATTATAGAAGTTCATGCGCTGAAAGAACAAAATCTTGAGCTTAAGTTCGATGATGGTACCACAGCCCGTATCGATCTGACATCAATACTTCCTGATGCGCCGCTGACGCGACCTCTCAGAGATCCTCATTTTTTTGGACGAGTACGAATCTACGAAGGCGGCGATGGAATCTACTGGCCGAATGAGTTTGATTTAGGAGCCGATATGCTGCACGATTTTGTTGAGAATGAAGCTGTCACGTGAACGAAGGGAACGATTATAGCTAATTGGTAAGTAAAAATGCGATACCTGTTTGCGTTTCTAAAAATAAGCTTGATCCTTATCGGAGGATGGGTTGAATACATTTGTACGTTTTTCATTGGATTCGCTGCTGTTTCAAATGATTACAGCGAAACCCCATTCGGCAGTGCGCTTCCGTATCATCATACATTCTCCGCACCGTTAGCGTGGGTATCCTTATTTGTGCTTCTCTTATCGTTTCCGCTTTCCGCAATCGCATTATGGAAAAATAAATGGAAATTTGTTCTTATAAATCCCTTGGTTTTGGGGGTCATCATACTTATTTTTTCCCAAAACGATTCTACATCAGAATCCTACAACCGTCATAGTTACGGGACAGGCGCTGATCTATTCGAGTATGACTCAAGCTATTCGGACCAATCAAGTCATTACACAATTGAGCGCGATTCGGTCGGCTACCGCTATCTTGAGCAATGGTGGTTTGTGCAAGATTTGCCGAGGCTAAGCGGGAGAACAACGAAATATTATCAGCTTTGGCGCGCGGCCTTAGGAGATGCTGATCTGGAACCTCAAAAAGCAGAATGGATTTTGTTGCATCGGTATTCGAATCCAAAATTACAATCTCATTAGAGTAACGGATGCCGATCATAGTATTCAATACCTCGACTGCGCATCTTGCCATTGGGATTGCCAGCGAGGATGGCGAAATGCTCCGCGAGTTCCACGCGGATGCATCCGAGGGCGAGCGCGGTATCCATGATGCGCGGCTGGCGCTCGAAACCGCGAAGTTATTGGCGGAGAGCGGAATTCCCGCTCGCGAAATCTCCCGTATCGGTCTCATCATTGGGCCGGGAAGTTTTACGGGACTGAGAATCGGCCTTTCGTTCGCAAAAGGATTTTGTTTTGCAGCGGGCGCCAATTCCACAGCAGGCCCCGGTTTGGTACCGCTAACGCAGCATGAAGTGATGGCTGCGGAATCGAAGGCTACTGGCAGCATCTATATCGTCACACCTGGGTATCGGGAAGATTTATTTTATATAGCGAAATTCCCGGAATCGAAGGACCTTCGATTGCTAAACGGTGCGGCCATCTCGCAGCTTGGGAACGTCCCCATGCTATTGCACGACCATTTTTTGCTTCATCCCTCGCCATTCCTTCCGGATACCGCCACCTATGTTTCGCCTTCGCTCGCCACGATCGCGCGTCTAACGGCATCCTCTTCGACACTGTTACGCGATGGCACCCTCGATACGCTCGAACCGATGTATCTCACGGAGTTCCAGGCGTCCGTGGAAAGACAGCGGTAAATAGTTGCCGCTAACATCTCTCTACTATTTCTTCTTAGCTCGCTTGTCCTTTTCGTCAAGTTCCCTCGCTAACGAGGAGTTCCTGCCCTCTTCGGAAAGACGGCGGAAACTTTCGGCGGCAAATGGCCGAGCCGCTTGTAGTTCGCATCGCGGACGCTACGAACCCATTCCACGGCGTCAAAAACTTTCTTCATGGTTTTTGCCATTTCAATCAATTTCTACGTTCGAAAAATCCCTCGACATGTGAATGACTCCCACGATCTCGATCTCGTCGAAAATGAAGCGATAAAGCAGCCGATAGCTGTCAACAAAAATCTCGCGAATCCCGGAGCCGGGATATTCCGGAGCCGGGATATTCCGGAACAAAACGCCCTCGGTCCGGCAGTTGCTTGAGTGACCGCGCAGCCTCACGCGCCTTGATCACAAACCGCTTTGCGTAAAGCGGAGAACTTCGATGAAGAAACTCATAGATTGACTCCAAATCTTTCCGAGCCGTAAAGGACCAAACTATTCTTCGAGCCATAGCTTGAAGGCGGCTTCCATTTCTTCCTCGGAGAGGACTCGGCCCTCTTCCAAATCTTTCACGCCTTGATCGATCTTTTCTCGAACAAAAATATGATAGTGAAGATCGTCAAATGTCACATCATCCGGCAGAACTTCGAGAAGCTCTTTCACTTGTTCTTTCGCGGTTATCATGCTTGCCATTTTTAACCGGAACCTGCATCGATCCGTTCATCCAATCCGCTTATTCCGCCGCTTCCGCTTTCTTCTTCCGCGCAGCCCTCGGCTTTTTCGGCTTATCCTCGGAAGCGCCGGCTTCCGCTTCGGCGAGTTTCGCTTCGGCGGTCTTGGCTTTGTTGCGGGTCGGGCGGGGCTTGGCCATGCGGGCGGCTGGGGCCGCAACGGTTTCGGCTTCGTTCCAATCGACGAGCTCTATGACGGCCATCTCCGCGTTATCGCCATGCCGGTAGCCAAGCTTCACGACGCGGGTGTATCCTCCCGCGCGGTTTTCGACACGCGGAGCGATCTCGGTAAAGAGAGATTTTATCGCGGCCTCATCCTTGATGATCTTCCCAATCTCTCGGCGCGCATGAATTTTTGCCGCCGCTGCATCAACGCCCGAAAGCGCGAGCGATCGCTTGGCGCGCGTGATAATCGGCTCGACGAAATGGCGCATTTCCTTCGCCTTCGCTTCGGTCGTGCGGATGCGCTTGTGCAGCAAGAGCGAAGTCGCCAAACCACCCAGGGTGGCGGCGCGGTGGCTCGCCGTGCGTCCTAATTTTCTTCCTTTTACTCCGTGTCTCATAATGCTTTTGTAGCCGTGACCTTTAGGTCACGGTCTGCTATGATAGCCTAAAACTTTCACACCGTGACCTGAAGGTCACGGCTACAATTACTGCGCTTCTACAGTGGGCGCTTCGATATAACGATCGACGTCCATCCCGAAGGTCAGCCCGAGCGAATCGACGATGCGCCCGAGTTCATCGAGCGACTTGCGCCCGAAATTGCGAAAGGTCAGCAAGTCCCGTTCGTCCTTGCGGACAAGATCGGCGATATTCTTGATGTTCGCGGCGCGCAGGCAATTCTGCGAGCGTACCGTGAGCTGTAGCGTATCGACCGGCGTGAGCAGCACCTGACGGATGCGCTCGCCTTCGCTATCGGCGATGGGCCGGCGCTCGGTCTCTTCTTCCTCGCCGCCAAAGCGAACGAACAGATTGACGTGGTCGCGCAGAATGCGTCCCCCTTGCGTCACCGCTTCTTCCGGCGTGATCGAGCCGTCGGTCGAGACTTCGAGAATCAGCCGCTCGTAATCCGTCTTTTGTCCGACGCGCGTCGGTTCGACGACGAAGCGGACGTTGACGATCGGCGTGTAGATCGAGTCGATCGCGATGGTTCCGAGCGGCGCGTCGAGGCTCTTATTCTCATCGGCGGGCACATAGCCGCGGCCATGCCCGGCGCGAAGTTCCATCTGGACGCGCGCGCCATTCGACATCGTGAACAAATGATGCTCCGGATTTAGGATTTCAATTTCCGGTGAGGATTCCTGCAAATCACCTGCCGTGAAATCCTTCGGTCCCTTCACATCGATCAGGATGCGCGTGGAACTCGATTGATCGGCGCGCAGCCGT
This sequence comes from Kapaibacterium sp. (SeqCode), assembly GCA_035686785.1. Classification (GTDB taxonomy): domain Bacteria; phylum Bacteroidota; class Ignavibacteria; order Palsa-1295; family Palsa-1295; genus PALSA-1295. The sequence goes on along the minus strand of DASRZC010000176.1, from coordinate 3,614 downwards.
ACGCCTTTTAGATTCAGGATGATTTCGGCCACGTCCTCGACGACGCCTTTGATGGTCGAAAACTCATGGAGCACGCCTTCGAAGCGGACGTTCGTGAACGCGGTGCCCGGAATCGAGGAGAGCAGGATGCGGCGCATCGAATTACCGAGCGTCGTTCCATAACCCTCTTCGAGTGGTGAGGCGATAAACCGGCCGAAGGTATTCGTCGAGGACGACGATTCAAGTTCGATCCGGTCTGGCATGTGTAGGTTGGTCATTTCTTCTTCGGGCTCCTGATTAGTGATGGAATAAAAACTTTTTTGGGTCGCAAACGGATGATCGCTCATCAACGGATGATCGATCATCCGAAAAGTTTGCGCTACACTACTTCGAATACAATTCGACGATAAGCTGCTCGTTCGCGTTAAGCTGGATGTCCGAGCGTTCCGGCACGGCTAAGAATGTGCCGGATAAATTGGCTTTATCGAGCGAAAGCCAATTCGGCACGGCGGAGTCGCCGCGCGTCCGCTGAAGCGATTCGTGAACGACGGAAAGCCGACGGCTCGATTCCTTTATCTGTATCGAATCCCCCGGCGAAACCAGATACGACGGAATGTTTACGATCTTGCCATTCACCGTGATATGACGGTGCATAATAAGCTGCCGCGCGCCTTTGCGGGAAGGCGCGAGGTTCAGACGATAGACGACGTTATCCAGCCGGCGCTCGAGCAGCTTTACCAAATTTTCGCCCGTGACGCCGCGAAGCTTCGCGGCTTTTTCGAACGTATTGCGAAATTGCGTTTCAAGCATTCCATAGAGGCGGCGGACTTTCTGCTTCTCCCGAAGCTGAATGCCATATTCCGAGACCTTCTGGCGCCGGCTAAGGCCATGCTGCCCCGGCGGGTACGCGCGCTTCTCGACCGGGCACTTCTCCGAATAACATTTCGCGCCCTTCAAAAACAGCTTTTGCCGCTCCCGGCGGCAAAGCTTACACGAGGAATCAGTATAACGAGCCATGCTTCAACAATTATGAATTATGAAGTATGAATTATGAAATTCGTACTTCGTTGCCTTCATCCTCCATCATGGTCTGACTGAAGTTTACAGCTTTAAAAAACTACTTCTCCGCTTTCAATTTATCGGCGTTCGCCACTTGGCACTCGCCGTTCGCCACTGCTATACGCGCCGTTTCTTCGGCGGGCGGCAGCCGTTGTGCGGCATCGGGGTGATGTCCCGGATGGTCAGCACTTCGATTCCTGCGGTCTGCAGGGCGCGCACGGCGGCCTCGCGCCCCGAACCGGGGCCTTTGATCAGCACATCGACCTTGCGAAGCCCCATGTCGAACGCTTCCTTCGCGGCGTTTTCCGCCGAGACCTGCGCGGCGAACGGCGTGTTCTTCCGCGAGCCTTTGAAGCCCATCTTGCCGGCCGTCGCCCACGAAAGCGTGTTGCCCGTGCGGTCCGTCAGCGTGATCATGACGTTGTTAAACGTCGCCTTCACGTGCGCGACGCCCTGCGCCTCCGCCTGGATCTTCTTCTTCTTTTTGGTACCGGCTTTTGTACCGGCTGCTGCTTTTGCCATTATTTCCTGTAGTGGGCGGGTTTCCCGCCCTTCCCTTCTTCGGGATATTCGGTTCTTTCAAAGAGCAGGACGGGGAACCCGTCCGCTACAAATTCTTACTTCGTTGCTTTCTTCTTTCCGGCGACGGTCTTGCGGCGGCCCTTGCGGGTGCGCGCGTTCGTTCGTGTGCGCTGGCCGCGGACGGGAAGCCCCTTGCGATGCCGAAGCCCGCGATACGAGCCAATATCCATCAGCCGCTTGATCGCAAGCTGCATTTCGCTTCGCGCCGTACCTTCTACTTTATAATCGGTCGTGATGACTTGCCGAACGGATGTCACTTCGTCCTCGGTCAGGTCGCCAATTTTCTTATCGTCCGGAATTCCCGCCGCGACGAGGATTTTATGAGCATTCGTCTTGCCGATGCCATAAATGTAGGTCAGTCCGATGACGGACCGTTTGTTCTTCGGAAGATCGATTCCAGCGATTCGAGCCATTTAATGTCTATTAGAAAGTTGTGCTTGTTCTGCGCGCGCGTTTGTGCTTCATTAACTAAGGTCAAAATAGCTAAAAAAGGCCATTACCCCTGGCGCTGCTTATGCTTCGGGTTCGATTTACAAATTACGCGCACCACGCCCTTTCGGGTCACGACCTTACAATTCTCACAGCGCTTTTTTACCGATGCCTGTACTTTCATATTCGTCTTTCTTATTACCCCCTCCTTTTCAAGGAGGGGGAAGGGGGTGGTTATTTATACCGATACGTAATCCGCCCCTTGCTGAGGTCATACGGCGATAGCTCGACGGTCACCCGGTCGCCCTGCAGGATTTTGATGTAGTGCATCCGCATCTTGCCGGAGATTCGGGCGAGGATAGCATGGCCGTTTTCCAGCTTGACCCGAAACGTTGCGTTCGGCAACGCCTCTTCAATTACCCCATCGACCGTGATCGCCCCTTGTTTGGCCATCTACTCCTGTTAGTGCCCATGAAATCCGCAGCCCGGAAACGATAGCATACCCATAATATGCTATCATATCAAGGGTATTTGCATCAAAATTCCGAGAGAAACCGCGAACCGTAGCTAATTTCGCGCCATTCCGCCGCGCGCCGCTTTTTTCAGCGCGGCCCATTAACCGAAGAGCGGGCGGGAATGTTCCGGGGGCACTATTTACTCGGAGAAGCGATAGACGGTGCCAGGCCGACAATCGGACAGAGCGGCGAGGCACGCAGGGATTAATGGACGAAGCTCCGCGAGGGTATTACGAAACGATTCCAGAACAATAATCGCAAGCGGCAGCGCAGACAACTTTTGCTGGTATTCAAGATTTTTATCAACTGTGACGAATACTTCGAATCCGGAATCCACTACTCGGCCGAGTAATTCGCCATTTTTAATTCCTCGCCATCCCATGCTTCGGACGGTTTCGACGGTATGACCGATAAATTCCGGAGCAAGTTTTCGTGGAACACACTCGTCCAGTAGTATTCTCACGCGGTGGCTTCCTCGGAAATGAGAAGTGCTTCGGAACGGTCCAACACCTTAAGGGCTTGTTCCCGTGATACGGTTGGAAAATCATCCAGAAAGGACTCGATGGTTTCGCCTGTTTCCAGATAATCGAACAGGTTCTTCACCGGCACCCGCGTTCCGGCAAAGCACGGCTCGCCACTCATGATTTCGGGATCGATAACGATAAGGTTTTGCATCGAACGAATGAACAGCGACACACCCGTTTCCGTTTTGGTCACTCAAAATTACCCTGCCCTGGAAGCACCTTTGGCGGAACCCGCTCGTTTTCGGGGGTGCTATGAAATGGTTTCTCACCCTGGTGCTCCCAGCATTATTGTTTATATCATGCGCCAACAACCATCGTAACACCGTTGCGGGCGATTGGTCCGGTGACAATGTGACGATCACGAAAGGAAGCGAAACCATTTCCGTTCCCATCGAGAAATATGGTTACCTTGATCTTTCGCTGAATGGCGATAGCACCTACGCCATGAGTCTTGCGGTTTTGAAGGATGTGCGCGTCGAAAAACAGATTTTCGGAATGACCGCAAACCGGGTGCTGATTCCAGCCG
>DASRZC010000175.1:0-53574 GCA_035686785.1 Kapaibacterium sp. (SeqCode) | reverse complement strand
CGCCACGCTCCACAAAGAACCGCGCCTGGTTCAATTCGTCTTCCTGATCGTTATCGATTCGTGTTTTTTCACCCATAATGGTTTTTCTATGGCAACTTCGGTGCCGAACGGTGTCTGGATTCCCTGATTCGCGGGAATAACAGAGTAATAATTTTTATGGGGGCGTTCAAAACCGGAGTAGCGAACGCCATTTTTCGTAGAGCTCCCCAGTTGCCTGAACATCCCTCATGCAGTATTCGGCGATCTCGCGGGAGCGGCCTTCGGCGAAAAATAATGGGACTTTATCGCCGGCGATCGTTGCGGATTTTGGCGAGGCGATGCCAAACGATTTAGTGTAAAAATCGAGATTGAATTTGCGGGTCGGGCCGGCTTTATCGAAGCCAAGATTGAAGCAGAGTTTGTCCTGCAAATCAATATGCTCGATGCCGCCGTAGCGATCGTTCGAGGAGCCGCCGATCTTGAATTCCCATTTCGTTCCGGCCATCATATTGACGGATGGGCGTAGCCCAAGTACCGCGCTGCGCAGCATGAGAAACGGACAATCGAAACTGCGGCCATTGAACGTAACGACGGCGTTGTACTTCCCTTCCAATCCATTCCAGAAATGCTGAAGGAGCGCGGCTTCGTCCGTGAAGGCGCGGTAGCCGAAGATATGGCCCTCGTGCTCGACGACTTCCTCCGATACTTCGTTGGCGAGATATAGCGCGCTTCCTTTTTTCGTCTCGTGGACGAGCGTGCCGATGCAGACCACTTTCCCGGTCAGTGGATTAAGCGCACCCCAGCCTTTGCGCAGTTCGCGTTCTTCCTCCGTTGTGGTGCCACGAAGGAGATACTCCTGCTGCGCCGGATCGAACGAAGTGTCGAACGGCAGCGGGACGGTTTCGATGTCGAAAATCAGGGTGTTCATAGTAACGAGTAACGGGTAACGAGTAGAAAAGTTCTTGAGTCTAAGATGTTGTTTTTTGCATGGAATTTCCCAAGCAAAACAATGAACAAGGAATAATCTCTAAATTTGCAACCTGCGGTAAATATGCTTCGTACCATGCCACAGCAACTAACACACTTTTCTTAAAATGTAACAATGAATCACATTCGAATCTCACTCATAGCGTCTGCATTTTTTATGGCCACAGTCTTTTTCGCTGGATGCAGTGGACCGCAAACCGTAACCAAACAGAGCGATACCCGATACATCATAATTCAATATTCCGGCGGTCAAGAAATTGGGAGATGGAATTTAAATAGAATGCCGCTTTATCTTGAGGGTGGTGGGTGGTCGTTTTGGACCGGGGACACAGATCTGATGTTGAATGGCGATATTCGTGTTTTGTCTCTTCCCATTCCATAGACTTAATCGGGACATTCGGAGCGGGAATAATGTTTGAGAATTCTACTTCTCAATCTTAATTTATCGCTGTGAACTATACTAATCTTGGCCGATCTGGCCTGAAAGTCAGCCGGCTATGCCTGGGCACGATGAACTTCGGCGCCAGAACTCCGGAGGAGGAGGCGTTCCGCATCATGGACCGCGCGCTCGAACTCGGAATTAATTTCTTCGATACCGCAAACGTCTATTCGCGTCCTTCACCGACTGGAACGACGGAGACGATCATCGGCAAATGGCTCGCTCAAGGGAATCGCCGCGAGAAGATCGTGCTTGCCACGAAGCTCTATGGCAAAATGAGCGACTGGCCGAACGATTCGCGTCTCAGCGCCTTCAGCATTCGCTATGCGTGCGAAGCGAGCCTTCGCCGGCTCCAGACCGATCATATCGATCTTTACCAAATGCACCACATCGATCGAACGGTAACCTGGGAAGAAATTTGGCAGGGCTTCGAACAACTTTATTCGAGCGGCAAAATCATCTACAATGGCTCATCCAATTTCGCCGGTTGGCACATCGCGGCTGCGAGCGAGGCGGCAAAGCGGCGGAATTATCTCGGACTGATTTCGGAGCAGAGTATTTATAATTTAACAACGCGCGCGCTCGAACTCGAAGTAATACCCGCCTGTCAGCACTATGGGCTTGGCCTCATTCCCTATTCTCCGCTGGACGAGGGGCTTCTGGGCGGCGTCCTCGCCGGTATTTCGCAAGGCCGCCGCGCTGGCGAGGGAGTGCAAAAATTGCTCGCGAAACATCGCGACAAGATCGAACGATACGAAAAATTTTGCGCGGAGCTTGGTCGGAAGCCGGCCCAAGTCGCGCTGGCATGGCTCCTCCATCAGCCGGCCGTAACCGCGCCGATTATTGGCCCTCGCACAATAGAACAGCTCGAAGATGCGGTTGCGTCCATTGACGTTGCATTATCCCTGGAGACATTAAAAACGCTCGACGAAATCTTTCCCGGTCCCGGCGGCGCGGCTCCGGAAGCATACGCATGGTAAACGAAAATCGGCAACGATGAGCGTCACCAGCTGGATTCAATTACATTGCAAAAAATATTTTCATAACGTTTCCCACTCTTCACGAGAGATACCCGCTTGTTTTAAGAGATCGCGCAAAAAATATTCACTAATGTCGCGGCCATGTGGATTTGGAATAGTTACCGCATGATTATCCCGGAGCATGTAATCGTGCTTTCCCCCTGCGTTGGGACCATGGAATCCTGCTTTTCGCAATGCCGCAATTAAATCTTTTCGTTTAATCGGTCCAAGATGTGGCATTACGCAGTAATGGTGACTTCAAGCTCGACACCTTCTATCACGGGAATTTCGAGGTTTTCATGTAAGCGTACCATAATCCAGCCTTCCAGAACTTCCTGAAGTACGTTTCGGCACTCTTCTAACGTTACTTCATTTGCGCACACGCCGGGACATTCTGGAATTTCGCCATAAAACGTATTATCAGGATAAATCCGATACTTCGCATGACGCATGGCCGCTTCGATATAATCCGTTAGCATAAAAAATTCCAACCGAACGAGCTATTCTTTCGTTCTTTTCGAACATGAAGCGTAATATCTATTCCATCGGCCATTCAACCCGCGAGATCGAAGACTTCATCGATCTGCTCGAAGAGAACGGCATCGAATTATTGGTGGACGTTCGGACATTCCCGATGTCAAGATATAATCCGCAATTCAATAAGGAGGCGTTGTTCACGTCGCTCAAGCACCATGGGATTTCCTACCTTCACCTTGCTAAGTTAGGAGGAAGGCGCGGCAAGGCGAGCAAGTCTTCACATAATACGGCCTGGGAACATTCAAGCTTTCGCAACTATGCCGATTATGCCGAGACCGAACCGTTTCGGGAAGGACTCGAAGAGTTGATTGCATTGGCTTGTAAATCGCGCACCTGCTATATGTGCTCGGAAGCGGTCTGGTGGCGATGCCACCGGCGCATTATCACCGATTATATGCTCGCGCGAGGATGGAAAGTTCGGCATATCATGGCACCTGGCAAGGTGCAGGAAGCAGAGCTGAACGAGAATGCAGTTGTAAGTGAAGCTGGTAAGATTACGTATCCAGCCGCGCAAGGAAATTTGAATTTATAAAAGGAGGTTATCCTCTTCATCGTCATCGTCCTCGTCCACATCGAACGCGTCATTTCCAACCGCTTCCGTCGGAATAAATTGCGCATTGTAATGGGGGTCGGTGAACTGTGGTTCGTCGAAATTGATAAGTGAGGTAATCGCCTCGTTATCATATACATCGCGAAGCCGGTCCGCGAGTTCGAGCTTTTCTTCGCCGGAGAGCACTTTCTCCGCCACGGAATAGACTCGCTGGTCCTCGATAGCGATATGCTCACGGTACAGCCGCACGAGCTCGCGGCCGGTCGCAATGAAATTCGTATCTTCCTTCGTATGAGTCGCGTGAGCGGAACCAAGGGATGCCGCATCGTGGGGCGTCGATCGAAAGACGGTCCAATCGTGGACGAGCGCAGTGGTTTTTCGAGCAAGCACTTCGTGTCCCTCGATGAGGAAGCGAATGGGCGAATCCGGTTGTTGGAAGCCTACGCGCGGAATCCGGGCGGCGACGGCGGGGAAGAGATATTCGTCCTCGTCCCGCTCGTGACGCGGCGCATCGACGGTAAAAAAATGAAACAGCGATTCCCATTCAGGATGCGACGCAAAACTTTGGAAGACTCCAAGTGCTTCGGCGTCATCCAACATTCGGTTTAGCTCCGCACAATTATGCAACACCACGATGTGGGTATCGCGAAAAAATTTTACGCCATCGGTGTAGTCTTTCGGATCAGGGAGATTCACAACTGTTTGAACCATTTTTCGTCGGGAATATATTCCCGGCATCAGAACTACCACCCCCAACCCCCTCCTTCTTTAGGAGGGGGCTTCATACATCCATTTAATCCATGCCAGAATTACTCATAAAACGTCTCGATGAAGCCGATCTCGATATTCCACTTCCGCACTATGCCACGGAGCATGCCGCCGGAATGGACATTCGCGTAAATTGCAACATCGCAATCGCGCCGGGCGAAGTGCTCCTTGCGCCGACGGGCATCGCGCTTGAAATTCCGGAAGGCTACGAAGGCCAGGTGCGTCCACGGAGCGGGCTCGCGGCGAAGCACGGCATTACCTGCCTGAACTCGCCGGGTACGATCGACGCGGATTACCGCGGCGAGCTAAAAGTGATCCTCATCAATCATGGCAAGGAAACAGCCCGCTTCGAGCGTGGCGCGCGTATCGCGCAGTTAGTGATCAGTAAATACGAGCGGGTCGAAGTAATCGAAGCCGAGGAGCTTGCCGAAAGCATTCGTTCGACCGGCGGCTTCGGCCACACGGGAACCAATTAATAATTACGAATGAAGAATGAACAGTTTAGAAGTTATTAGATGAAAAATGGGAAAACTTTTAGATTTTAATTTTTTTGGGAGATTTTTGGTGGTGACGTTGCTTATGGGAATTTGCAGCTCATGTGGGTTTCTAAATCATGGTGAAAGAATGTATCTTAACCAAATATACGGAATTAATGAGATTCGGATGCCCGCATCTAAGTCCGACTCCGCGTGGCTGCGCGCCAAATGGTTTATAAGGAATTATTCAAGTCTTCGGTTACTCACTTCGAATGACTCGGTAATTGCGACAGAACGACCAACTATTGGCGGGAGTGGTTTTGGTTATAAAGTTACGAGGCGTAGAGTAGCTGATAGCCTTTTACTCTTAAGTGCATTCTCCTTCCCGCCCATGGTGGATCCATTAGCTCCCGAAAAGAGTTCCCGCGATTCCTTCATTTTAACGGACTACATGAAGACTGGCCTCATCCCATTTCCTCAATTAATTTACAAGTAAATTATAATTTCTATAAAAACTTCAGGATCGACGCTTTTCTTAAATCTATTCATTCTTAATTCTTAATTATTAATTGCCGTGCCATTAGTCCACAACAAAGTCGTCACTATCGAGCGCCACATCATCGAGCAGCAGGAGCGCTCGGATGGCGCCACCGGCGATTTTTCCGCGCTCCTGCGGGATTTAACGCTTGCCTTCAAAATCATCAACCGGGAAGTGACGCAGGCGGGCTTGGTCGATGCACTCGGCGCGACCGGCGTCGAAAACGTGCAGGGCGAAATCGTGCAGAAGCTCGATGCCTTCGCCGATACTGTGATCTATCGCGCGATGGATCACGGTGGCCATCTCTGCGGAATGGCGAGCGAAGAGAATGAGAATATCCTTCCCATTCCGGAGCGATACAAATGCGGCAAATACGTGCTGCTTTTCGACCCGCTCGATGGCTCTTCGAACATCGATGTTAACGTTTCGATCGGAACCATCTTTTCGATTCTTCGACGCGTCACGCCCGATGATACTCCTGGCACCTTAGAAGATTTTTTGCAGCCCGGTTACAAACAGGTTGCCGCCGGCTATACCATTTATGGCCCTTCGACGATGCTCGTTTATACCGCGGGCCGTGGCGTCTATGGCTTCACTTACGATCCTTCCGTAGGGGAATTTTTGCTTTCGCATGACGATATTCGGATTCCGCAACATGGCACCATTTACAGCGTGAACGAAGGCAATTATCACAAGTGGGATCAGCGAATGCAGCGTTACATCGACTGGGCAAAGAGCGAAATTCCCGAAGTGAATAAGAAAGCCTATAGCCTCCGTTATATCGGTTCGATGGTGGCGGATGTGCATCGCACGCTGCTCTATGGCGGCGTTTTTCTCTATCCCGCCGATATCAAAAGCCATCGGGGAAAACTTCGCTTGCTCTATGAGGCTAATCCGATGTCGTTCGTGGTCGAGCAAGCCGGCGGTCTTGCGCGGGATGGCGAGCGCCGCGTCCTCGAAATTATTCCCGAAAAACTTCACCAGCGGACGCCGCTCATCGTCGGCAGCCCGAAGAATGTCGAAGAGGTCGAGCGGTTCTTGACGGTGTAGCGCAAACTAAAGCCTGCTCTGAGCTTGCCGAAGGGTTCGCGCTACATGTCGGCGGATTTACCGAGCAACTGTAACCCCTCCGAGCTTCTCTCGAGTTGGAGTTCCCGGATCAACTCATTGATCATGTCCCGTTCTTCCCGATCGAGCATGTGCAAACTGATCATGTGGGGGCTGCCGGCACGCGCAACGGCAAATGCGGCGCGAGAAATAGCGTTGCGAACGGCATCGGCGTCTCGCTCGGAAAGCCGTGTCAAGGCTTGCGCCAGAAGTGCGCGTGCTTCCAAAAATTTCGACTCGTTCCAGTTTCCTTTTAGCATCGGGAGCAGGCCCATATCGGTCCCAATGGCCTCGGTATCGGCTATCGTCGCAAGTCCGAACTCGCCTTCCATGCGGCGGAGATAATCTTCGACCGTCTCGAATTCGGCGGAAGTCGTCGCGCTGTCGCGGACGACGATTTGCATGATCGGCGCGAGCATCAAGCCTGCGAAGGCGAGCCGCGCCGGCGTGGTGTGCGAGGGATTCCACAGGCCGAGCGCGCTCAACTGAGCCACTTCGTCGTCGCGAAAGAACGCTTTGGTATCGAAAGAATTTAACATCTGAGTTCAGGAAGCCACAAAATTACGAGAAGCGAGCATCCAAGAACAGCTCCGCTTACAGCCCGCTCTTCTTCACCAATTGCGTGAACACATCCGGATTGTGATACGCCAGATCGGCGAGCAGCTTTCGGTTGATCTCGATGCCGGATTTCGCGAACGCGCCCATGAGGCGAGAATACGTTGTCCCGTTCTCGCGCGCGGCGGCGTTGATGCGGACGATCCAGAGTTCCCGGAACTCGCGCTTCCGGACACGGCGGTCGCGGAATGCAAATTGGCGGGCTTTATCGACATGATGCTTGGCAACGGTATAAACGTTGCCGCGCATGCCCCAATAGCCTTTGCTGGCTGCGAGGACTTTCTTTCGGCGGCGCTTGGCCTGCGGTAGATTTTTAGCTCGTGGCATAGTGTATTTTCAGATTTTTAGTTTAGAATGTGCCACTCTCGAAGCATCTGAATTCTTATCTTTCGATAAGGATCGCCCACACAAAAGGTAGGCGCTCGGAGTAGCCGGATGATCGCTCATCCGAAAAATTTATCGCGCGAGTAGAATTCGAATATTCTTCGCATTCGCGGGCGCGACGAGCGTCGCCTTGCGCAGGCCGCGTTTCCGTTTCTTCGATTTCGAAGTCATAATATGAGCCTGATACGCCTTTTCGCGCTTCAAAAGGCCGCTTCCGGTCACTTTGAATCGCTTTTTCGCGCCCGACTTAGTCTTCATCTTTGGCATAGTGGTCCTGAAAATTGAGTGCGCGGTAACAGCAGGTATGCCCGCTAAAGTTCGGCTTTAATGCTGAATAATAACCGGCGCGGTCACCATTCCACTTGCCGAATGCACGATCGCCTCATAGCGGCCCGGTTCGAGCCGGCTGACATCGAGCGTGCCGCCCGCGCTCAGCTTTTGCGATAGCACCGTGCGGCCGAGGAGATCGAGAAGCTCGACGTTCTGTTCCTCCGCTTTGGGAATGCCTGCAAAATGAACAACCGTCGAAGCGGGATTTGGAACGACTGTAAGCGCCTCGTCCGATGGAGTGCCCGGATTAGCCACGCCGCTGGCCTCGCCAGTCCCGCTGAGCCCGATCTGGAGCGTCGTGCCATCATCCATCGTCAGCGTCGCGGTGGCGGATTGCTGCCCCTCGCTCGTTGGTGAAAATCCAGCAGTAACAAAAGTAGATTTGCCGGCTTTTAGCAGGAACGGTGGGACTGGGGTGGGTACCGTGAAATCGGTACCTGCCTGCGAAATCGAAACGGCAGTGATCGTCACGTCGCTGGCGCCATTGTTTGAAAGCTTGAAGCCGAAGCTCGCGGGAGAGCCGAGCACAACATTGCCGAAATCGTGCGACGTACTGGAGAGCGAAAGCGTGGAGGCCGGCTCCGACACGAAGGCCTGAATATCGAAATTGGTATAGAGCGGCGTGGTCTCTCCGCTCGGCGTAAAGGCGCCGTCTAAGATCCCGGTCGTGGAACCATTCGTACTCAGATTAATGCCAAGGTAGCTCGCGCGAGCATTTTCGGCCGCGGGTGTTCGAACCGCCTCGCTATCGGCACGAAGCGCAAATTGCGAGGAGTAATTCCAGTTGTGCGTCGAAGAATTGTACGAGACGTGTGAAAGTATTACGACGTGAAAATCCTTCGTCACCTGCACATGAGGGAAGTTCACATTCAGGATTCCCTGACCCGCCCCGGAGACGGGAATGGTGACGCCGGCAAATCGCTGCACCGAAGAGCTGAAGATATTGACAAAATGGAATTGTGCTCCACCTTGTGTTGTGAATAACGTATCGGGATCAAGGAGAACGGTTATCGTGTCGCCTTGCCAGCCGTCCATCGCGATCTTAACCGAATCGACAAATCCAGAATCCGCCGCAAGCGTGAATCGCTCCGCTGCCGCGTAAGCGAACAACGGGCTTGCAACGATGGGAAAGGTCCAATCATGAACTGGCGCAGAGGGATCGAAATAGTTGTACGAAAGATCGGAACTCAGTGGCTGCATCCTCGCCGCTGTTGCCAGTCCAAAGCTTGGATTTTGCGCGGGAAAATATTCTGGCGTCCAGGGCACTGAGGAAGTGGCGGAAGATACGGATGCGCTCACCGTCGGTCCGGATGCAGTAGTTCGTGGGGTTACGCTAACCGTTGTTTGCGCGTATGCCGCGTTGGCAAGCGTGAGAAAACCGAAAATCGAAAGAAGAAAAGCATGAAATAAGACTTTCATAAGATCACCAGATTTTTGAAAATAAACGTTGTTTCAGAACAGACTCGGCGAAGGGATTCGTTCGAGAGCTTCGGCTGCATCCTGAGCCGCTGGAATTCCCGCTGCCCGTTTATCTTCTACCGCTGCCCGCTTATCTTCTACCGCGGAATGAGGACGAGCGCGGTCGTGTCATCCCGATTGTGAGCGGGTGTATCCCTTTTGAAATATTTCTTTTAGCAAATCTCCAGCAAATGAAGTCTTTGTAGCAAATCGATGCTCTGGTGTGTCTTTGTTTATGGTCACGGGCGATGTTAAGTCCGACCGTGGATGTCATTGTCATTTTTTTATGTCGTTCTATTAAAAAAAAATATGAGCTTGGATATAACACGCGGTAGAATCTTGGGGCACCAGCTTCTGTCAAAACTTCGGAGGGGACCGATCGTTATTGCGGCGTTCCTCGCGGGCATCGGCGGATATGCGATCCACGAAACGAATGCTCACGCGAATGGACAAAATATTGCCAACCTAACTCAGAAATACACCAATCAAGGGTGCTATTGCCATTGTTCGAGTGCCAACTCGAGTACGACGGTTACTCTCGCGACCGGCAGTGGCTCATCCCCATTCACCGCTGCACCGAGTACGGCTTATACCTTTACGATAACGGTGGCTAACAGCAACGAAAACGATGGGGGGTGTGAAATTGCCTCCTATTCCGGAAACGGGCTTGCCGCCGGCACGGATGGATTGCAGCTTATCAATGGAGAGCTTACGCATAGCTCGCCCAAAGCCTTTACCAACAATTCCTGCTCCTGGACGTTTACCTACACCACCGGCTCTGTAGCGGGATGGGATACGCTCTATGCCAATGGCAACGCCGTCAATGGCGACAACATGAACGATGGTGGTAACTGCACCGACAAATGGAATTGGGCTCCTAAGTATATCATTCACACCGTTGTGCCGCCTAAGCGAATAGCACTTGGGCGCAGTTCGATTTCATTCGGTTCCGTACGCGTAGGACATCGAATTGCCGATTCGTTACTTGTATCGTCCGATGGCGATGCCGCGATCACCATTTCATCCAGCGCGATGAAATCGGGTACGCAATTTTCGAGTTATCCGACCACTACGAATCGTTCGCTGAATCCCGGCACGACGGAAATGGACAGCGCGATTTTCGCTCCCACGGCGCGCGGCACATATAACGATTCGCTCATTTTTACTACCAATTCCGATACCGTACCGCAGCAACATCTCGGCGTCTATGTTTCTGGCCAGGGAATTCAGGGGATTTTTAATTCGACGAACGGTAACAGCCTCTCCTTTGGAAATCTGCGCGTAGGCAGTACCACGGAGAGGACATTCGCATTCTCGAACACGGGTGACGATACGTTGTTCCTCAATACCCCATCCATTTCAGGAGCGGGATTTACGATTGTTTCCGGTCCGGCGAGCCTCACGCTTCCACCCAATCAATCGGGGAGTGTGGTGGTGCAATTCGCTCCAACGGCAAAGCAATCCTATGCCGGGACGCTCTCGTTTACGGCATTGAATGGAGTCTCCGCGCCTTCGGTAACTTTAAGCGGCACGGGTACGCTGCCGCAAATCCAAATCTCATCACCGCAGGACCTCGGCCCCGTTCGCGTGGGGTTGACGCTGCAAGGTACGGTAACACTCGAGAACACAGGGACCGATACGCTCCATATTTCCAATGCCAGCCTGACCCAACCTTCGACCCGTTTCACGCTTGGCGCGTACGACCAGACGGTAGTGCCCGGCGCAACCGGCGTTATTCATATCGCCTATTTGCCGGATAGTGAAAGAACCGACACCGCGACGCTGCATTTCACAACCGACGATCCCTCGGAGAGCGCTGTCTCCGTAAGGATAACCGGCACGGGCGCGCTGCCGCACATGGTACTCACGGAAAATCGAGACACCCTCGATCTCGGCCAGGTGAAAGTAAATGCGAGCGCCACGCAGGACATCGCGATTACCAATACCGGCGGCGCCGATCTCAATCTTACGAACATCACGGCCGGGCCGGCGCCGTTCAGTCTTGCGCAAAGCCCCACGATTGTCAGCGGAGGAACGACGGCCTATGCAACCGTACGTTTCGCGCCAACGGCAATGGGAAGCTTTACCGGGATGCTCCTCATTACCGGCGACGATGCCGCAAATCCAACGGATACCGTCTATCTTACCGGCACAGGAATTAACAGCGCGCTTTCGATCACGCCCGCGAATCTGGACTTCGGCGCGGTCCCGGTCTCGAGTACGGTCATCGATACGATCGCGCTCAATAATACCGGTAGCGCGAGCGTAAAAATCATTGGCTATCGGCTGACTCCCGCGACCGGCGCATTTGTAGTGATAGATTCTTCGGCCAAACAGGTAGCTGCCGGAGCTTCGGCGCGCGTCATCCTGAGCTTCCATCCGGATACAGCGGGAAGCTATGCAGGCACGCTCACGCTCACGACGGACGATGCCAACACTCCGATGAGGACGATCAATCTTTCGGGGCGCGGCGTGAAGGGATTGCTATCGGTTGTTCCATCCTCTATCAATTTTGGAAGCGTGGCTCTTGGGCATGACTCGATCATCTCCGTGAGCCTTCAGAATACTGGGCAGGCCAGCGTGACCATCAGTGCGGTTGCGTTTGCCGGCACGGGTGCCGCAGCGTTCAATGACGGGGGCTTCTCCACTCCAATAACGATAGCGGCCGGCGGCTCTACGTCGCTGAACATAGGCTTTACACCCACCACTGCGGAAAGTTATCAGGGGACCGCGCAATTGACACTTGGAGATGGGAGTTCGCTCGCCATTGCACTTCAGGGGCTGGGAATTAGCTCGTCGGGCGTAGAATCAGATCAAAATGGGCTGAGGGAATTCTCATTATCTATTTCTCCGAATCCAGCCAGGAATGCTGTTACGGTGCATACTATGCTGGCTCAACCTTCGGAAATTCGGTTAGCGATTTTCAATGCCGTCGGACAAGAGGTACTGGTTAAGTCGCTTGGAGTGCTTTCCGAAGGGAGTCACGATGTGGTCCTTTCGACAACAGCCCTTGCGAGTGGAAGCTATTTTATTCGCATCAGCAATGCAAATGGAAACCAGGCCGAGACAAAAATGATCATCGAGTGATAGCAACAAATAGATTGAGTGGTCATCACGCAACGAAAAAAGGGCACGCCTTGATCGTGGACGATCAAGGAGCGTGCCCTTTTTTTATATACATTGCTATGAATTGTTAATGTGCTGAATTTCTCGTCACGCCGTGATGCTGCACGACCGGTTTCGGCGCTTCTGCTTTTTTCTCTACTTTCTTCGCCGCCGGGGGACCTTTCTTGATCTCGGTCTTCGCTTTCGTCGTGTCGGTAATCGCGGTGCCGGCACCCGTTACCGCCATTTGCTGCACACGCTGGGCGAGGCTGGCATGGGTGTCCTGGAAGCTCTTCCACTTGTCGCTCAAGTCGTTGAAGTTCGTTCCAAGCCGGTCGTCGGCATTTTTGAACGCATCGCCTTGATCGGGCGTGGCAGTCATATACAGCTTCGTGCTGTCCTCGAGCGCGGTAATGCCCGCCATATCCGCCTGATGTTTAGCGAGATCGGATTTGAGCGAATTAATCTTGGATGTATCCGCGCCGGGTTTGGCGGCATCTGCGGCGAGTGCGGCGGCCCATTGATCGTGGTCCGTCTTCATGCTGGTCATCGTCGAGTCGATTTGGTTGATGAGCGTCTCGGCGGAGGCTTTCTTCGTTGCGTAGTCGGTTTCGAGTTCCGTGTTTTTCTTGCTGCATGCGGCGAGGTTCAGGCTTAAAGCTGTCGCGGCCGCAAGGATCGATAGATTCCGTAAGGAGATCATGGTTTTGTTATTGTGGATGACCCGCGCATGATTGATCATGCGTGCTCATCCAGTGAGAAGTTACACAAGCGGCGAACTGCGAAGGATTGCTCATCCCTGACAGGATGCCGAATCTTGTGGCGAATTGAAATTTGGTCTGGCTCGAAACAACGGCCTTTCCCAGTAAGTGCTACGGATGAGCTAATAATTTACGGGCCGGGTTGGGCTGAGACGGGTCGTTACCGCTTTAAGGAATCGATGATTCGCCCAGTATTTTCCTTAAAGTGCGAAGACACTTCCGGCCAATGCGTCTCGAAAATGATGGCATACGCAAAATATCCACTAAAGACGAGCATGGCAACGCTGGTGCCGATATTTATTTTGCGGATGGTCGAGGGTTGGAAGCCACGGTGATGCCGCACGATCCAGCCAACGAGCACGCTAAACCATCCGAACGTGCCCACTCCTGCGCCGAGCGCGAAGAAGGCGTTCATCGTAAAGCCCGAACCAAGAACACCCCAGCTTCGCCATAATCCGGAGATGATGATCCATTCCGGTACGGCCATTACGTTCGTGGCATAAAGCACAATTCCTATTACAAATGGCTCCGCGATGTTTTTTTCTTTCAGCCGCTCTATAACTCGCTTGCCGGTTGATCGCCCACGATCCAGGCCATCGCCTTCATCCGATCTATTTTCGCCGGGTAGTTTCGTTCGCAGTTGGTGAATGCCGAGATATAAAAGTGCCATGAAGCCGGCCAACTCGAAAAATAAATTGATGACCGGCGATTCAACCAAAAACTGGTTGATCTGCGCCGCGCCCCCGCAATAGATTACGTCCATCATCGCCGCGCCGGCGCCGACGGCCAGGCCAATCTTGAAGCCATGTTTCAGCGTGCGCGAAATTGCGGCCGCGTTGACCGGGCCGATCGGCATTGACATGAGCCAGCCCGTAATGGCGCCGATGAGGAGTGCAATAATCAACGTGCAGCGCCCGGTGTAACGTGAACTTTAGTTTGCGAAACCTGTCCGAGCGTTCTTTCCAATTGCGCGGCGTGGGTGCGGTCATGCTCTTCCATTTTCGCAAGAATGTCGAACGTATTCATTTCGCCATATCTCGAATGGATACCGGCGAGCAGCAATTCATCGGGTTTCATGCCGCGAACGAGCGCGTGCGTTTCCTCGCGCGCGCGTTTCCATTCCGAAATGCCATCCTCATACGGCTTCTCGTTATATCCTTGCTCGCGCGCTTCTTTGTCAGGATCCATTTGCTGGAATGTCTTCATCGTTCCTTCCAGCAGGCCACGCATTCGCCGCTGCCAAAGCCGCTCGACATCCAGCATGTGATAGACGACCTCCGTTGCGCTGAAGGCAATATCCGTCGGCTTTAGGCGGATGAGATCGCGTGGGTAGCGCGTGGCGGCCCCTAAAAACACGTTGAAGCTCTTACCTAATGCCTCCAGATTCTCTTCGACGCGTGGGGTAGTGGGTTGGTACGTGGGTAGGTTCGATGTCACTGGTGTTAATGGTGTTATCATAGCGAAGATACAAAATATTTACATCGTGGTGCCGGCCGATCCACTGGGCCATCGAGGGCGGCGCGAAATCGCGGACGAAATCCGCGAGCGTTCCTCCGGCGGCATCCGCGAGATCGCTCGAATACGTTTCAAAAATTTTGGAAAGATAGAGCGTATTCGCCCGGCGATCAAGATAATTTTTAGTCGAATCGGCAAGGAAAGATTTTAATTGGTGGTCGAGTTCCTCGCTCAGATTGGCTTCGGTATAAGGAACTCGCTGCAATAAAGGGGATGACCGCGATCCATCGAAGAGCGCGAAAAACGCGCGCGGCTCTCGGAATTGTTTCTCGATAATGGCGTGCTCGATCGCGTCGAGCGAATACCGGTTACCTCCGGCGAGCACGACGTTTGCATACCGGAATCCGGAAATATCGTCGATGGAATGAATTGGCCACGCCTTGCGGATCATATCGAGCACGTAAGCATTATGCACATTGATCCAGAAGGCGAGGAGTTCCGAGCGCGAAATGAACGCATCGGTCTGAACGGCGGCGATCTGGCGGAGATAGGCCGTGAGGTCCGTATCGGATTGGAGTTCCGAATAGCTCACCGCTCCATCGGGAGCCACCGCGCGTTCGAGCACGCGCGCAAAGAGCGAATCATCGACCGAGGCAATCGGCGGGCCTTCCGGGAACGAAGTAATGGTAGTTTTTGGGACGGTCCCGCACGATGCCAGGAGCATCGCGGCGAATAGCCAAATTGTGCGTGGTCGTGTAGTCAATTCAATAATGCTTTGTCCGTCGGCATTCCCAATTCTTTTCGCAAATAGAATGCCGTATAACTTCCGGTACTGTTATAACGATGGGCAATAGCCTCGGGAGTTCCCTCATCGACGATGCTTCCGCCGGCCGTGCCACCCTCCGGGCCTAAATCGACGATCCAATCGGCCATTTTAATGACATCGAGATTATGCTCTATCACGATGACCGTGTTGCCGCGCGCGCGCAGTTCCAGCAGCACGCTCATCAGGTGTTTGATGTCTTCGAAGTGAAGCCCGGTGGTAGGTTCGTCGAGAATATAGAGCGTTTTTCCGGTCGCAACTTTCGAAAGCTCCGTCGCGAGCTTCACGCGCTGTGCCTCGCCGCCCGAAAGCGTGGGCGCTTGCTGGCCGAGACGAATATATCCCAGCCCGACGGAAGAAAGCCCGCGCAGTTTTCGCTTGATGCGCGGGATTTCGCTAAAGAATTCCTCGGCTTCGGTAACGCTCATTGCGAGCACATCGGCAATCGACTTTCCTTTGTAATGCACTTCGAGCGTCTCGCGGTTATACCGTTTGCCGCGGCAGACATCGCAGGTGACATAGACATCGGGCAGAAAATTCATTTCGATCTTTTTTACGCCGTCGCCGCCGCACGCTTCGCACCGGCCGCTCTTGACGTTAAACGAAAAGCGCCCAACTTTATAGCCGCGAATATTCGATTCCGGCAAGGATGCATAAAAATCTCGTATGTAAGTAAACAGACCCGTGTACGTTGCTGGATTAGAACGCGGCGTCCGGCCAATAGGGGATTGGTCGATCTCGATCACTTTGTCGATTAACTCCAGCCCTTCGATTGTTTTGAAGGGTAACGGTACGACATGGGAGTTATAAAAATTTCGCTGAAGAATCGGCGCGAGCGTTTCATTGATAAGCGTTGATTTCCCAGAACCGGAGACGCCAGTAATGACCGTGAATGTTCCCAGCGGAATCCGAAGCGTAACCTCGCGCAAATTATTTCCTGTTGCGCCTTCGAGAATAATAGCGCGCTTCGCATCCGGGCTTACGCGCTTCTTCGGAATTTCCAGGGAAGCCGTTCCTGCGAGATATTGTGCCGTAGGCGAATTGGGCGCAATGAAATACCCATTAGACTCATGCGTCCGATCGGTCTGATGAGTCCCATTTAAAAAAAGGTTTGGCGGCCCGTATGCCACCAATTCTCCGCCATGCTCTCCGGCGCGCGGGCCAATATCGATAAGGAGATCGGCCGACTCCATCATCTCGCGGTCATGCTCGACGACGATGACCGTGTTGCCCAGATCGCGGAGCTGTTCCAGCGAGTGAATCAGCCGCCGGTTATCGCGCTGATGCAAGCCGATACTCGGCTCATCCAGAATATAGAGCACGCCGACGAGCTGCGTTCCGATTTGCGTAGCCAAACGAATGCGCTGCGACTCCCCGCCCGAAAGCGAGCGCGCCGAACGGTCGAGCGAAATATAGCCGAGGCCGACTTGCAGGAGAAAGTCGATGCGTGGAATAATTTCGCGCAAAATCGGCTCGGCGATGATTTGTTTTATTCCATCGAACGAGAGCACCTGAAAAAATTTCATCGTCTCGCCAAGCGAAAGCGTTACAATGTCTTGCACGTTCTTTCCGGCAACGCGAATCGCAAGGTGTTCCGGTTTGAGGCGTCCACCATGGCAGATGGGGCACACGTTCGCCGCCATAAATTCTTCCGCCCATCCGCGCTGCGCCTCGGAGCCGGACTCATTAAACCAATACCGCATCGTTTCAAAAACCCCGGCCCATTTCGTTTGATATTTCGAGGTTCGTCCGGTTTCGGAAGTCCAGAGTACGGAGAGCTTTTGCTTGCCGGAACCATTCATCAGCATATCGAGCAGCGGCTCCGGCAGCGAAGCGATGCTTGTCGAGAGTGGCGTTTTGAAATGCTCGAACACGGCTTCGACTTGCGCCCACAGCCAATTTTTATGCTTCTTAGCAAACGGCGCGATGCCGCCATCCTCTACTGAAATGGTTCGATCGGGAATAATAAGATCGAGTACGAAATCGCGCTTCTCGCCAAGCCCATGGCATTCGGGGCACGCGCTTGCTGGTGAATTGAACGAGAAGGTGTTCGGCTGTGGCTCTTCATAAGAGCGCCCGCAATTGGGGCAGCTATATTTTTCGCTGAAGAGAACATTCTCTTTTTGGTCCTTCTGCTCGATCTCCGCGCTGATCGTGCCCTTGCTCATTTTGAGCGCCGTGGCGACCGATGCCGCAAGCCGCTCGCGAATCCCTGGTTGCACGACGAGCCGGTCGATCACGATTTCCACTGTGTGCGCGCGGTAGCGATCGAGTTCCAGGTTTTCGGCGATGTCTTTCTGCACATCATCGATGCGGGCGCGCGTAAATCCCTGCCGCAAAATATCGCGGAATAGTTCTTTAAATTGCCCCTTGCGCCCGCGAACGACCGGCGCATAGATCGTAATCTTCGTACCATCCGCGTGCTTCATCAACGAATCGATGATCTGATCGACCGATTGCTTGACCACCGGCAAATTGCAATCGACGCAAAACTGCGTGCCCGTCCGCGCGAAGAGCAGGCGAATAAAATCGTAGATCTCGGTGACGGTGCCGACGGTCGAACGCGGTGTCGAGCCAATCGTTTTTTGCTCGATGGAGATAGCTGGGGAGAGGCCCTCGATATAATCGACGTCCGGCCGCTCCATCATATCCAAAAATTGCCGTGCATACGCCGAGAGCGATTCCACATATCGCCGCTGGCCCTCCGCATAAATCGTATCGAAGGCGAGCGAAGATTTACCCGAGCCGGAAATACCGGTAATGACGACGAGCTTCTCGCGCGGAATATCGACATCGACTCCCCGCAAATTATGCACGCGCGCGCCGCGAACGACAATGGAATCTCCTGCCATGCTTCCGTTGCTCGCTACCGGTTGTTTGACCGGTTCATTTTCCACTTTTTTACGCTTTGCCGCCGCCATATCCGGGATACAACACTCGTGAGTTTCCGTCCGTGCGCAAAAGCGCGAATTCTTAGAAATCGCGCCGCCATCGGGAGAAAAGCCGCTAATTTAGAGAGCCTCCCATTGAATTCTCATTCCAATTATGTTGTTGCATGTGTTTTCCGATAAATAGTTGGGCATGGGGTTCGGCACTTCGTCATTCTTAATCCACAGTTTTTCGAATGGTAATTGAAGCACTCATAAAAATCGCGATTATTTTATTCGTCGTGCTTACGGCGGTGTCCTACACGGTGCTGCTGGAACGCTGGATCAGCGCGTGGGTGCAGGACCGCGTTGGCCCGAACCGCGTCGGGCCAATGGGCCTCTTCCAGCCGCTGGCGGACGTCCTGAAGCTTTTGCTCAAAGAGGACATCGAGCCAACGATGTCGCAGAAATGGTTCCACTGGGCCGCGCCGGTGATTTCGATTACCGTCGCGTTCACCGTCCTGTCGGTCATACCGTTCGGCGGCACTCTTATGCTGGGCACCCACGCCGTGCCGCTCACGATTGCGTCGGGAATTAATATCGGCGTGCTTTTTATCGTGGCGCTCACGTCGCTTGGCGTGTATGGGATCACGCTGGCGGGGTGGTCGAGCGGATCGAAATATTCGCTGCTCGGTGGTCTTCGTTCGAGCGCGCAGATGATTAGTTACGAACTCACGCTCGGGCTGGGATTACTGAGCGTTGTCATGCTTTCCGGTTCGCTCGATTTGAACACGATTATTTCCTCGCAAGCGAGCGGACTTTGGAATATCATCCGCGCGCCGATTGGATTTCTGCTCTTTTTCGTCTCCTCGTTTGCGGAAACGAACCGGCTGCCGTTCGATCTGCCCGAAGCGGAACCCGAACTGGTCGGCGGCTACCACACGGAATACAGCTCGATGAAATTCGCGCTTTTTTTCCTCGCGGAATACGCGAACATCATCACGGCGAGCGCGGTGATTACCGTGCTGTTCCTCGGCGGCTGGCACGTTCCGTTTGTCGATCAGTTGGGATTGTCGAGCCTTGCGCTTACCATCATCGGAGTCATCGCCTTTGTGCTGAAAGTCGTCGGGCTATTGTTCGTCTTTATCTGGGTTCGGTGGTCGCTTCCACGCTTCCGGTATGATCAACTGATGAATCTCGGATGGAAAGTGCTGCTGCCGCTGGGAATTATCAATATTATTTTTACCGCGTTCGAAAAAATGTATTTGATGCAATAACTTAATAGTAATATTCGAAATTGCTTAAGAAAATTCATATCCAGGGATTTAAGTCCATCAAAGATGCGGAGATTGAGTTATCCCAGCTAACCGTACTTATTGGTGCCAACGGTGCAGGAAAATCTAATTTTATTTCATTCTTCAGATTTTTGCAGCAATCGATAACGGGAAATCTTCAAAATTATATAGCACGTTCCGGGGGTGCCGAGGCCATATTATATTATGGGTTAAAAGCAACCAAAGAAATGTCCGTCACACTAACTTTCAAAGGTAGTAGTTATGACGCTCGTTTTGAAGTTACTACGGATGGTTCACTTTTTTTTACAAAAGAAGGGGCCCATGGATTCACAACTTGTTACAAACAACCCTGGGACATTTCATTGCTTGGAAGTCGAAGCAATCGATTGGAATCCGGTATTGATGACGACATTAAAAAATTCCGAGAGAACTTCAAGAAAGAAGGAATTACCGAGGAAGTCAAAAAAAATCTATCAAGCTGGCGCGTTTATCACTTCCACGATACTAGCGATTCCTCGGCGATGAAGCAACCAGTTGCTATAAACGATAATGCTTTCCTTCACTTTAATGCCGGAAATATCGCTTCGTTTCTTTTTTTGTTGCAGCAGACAGAAAAGAACTATTACGATAATATTGTTCGATCCGTGCGTTTGGCTGCGCCGTTCTTCGATAACTTCATATTGCGTAAAGACCCATTCGGAAGCGAAACAATTAGATTAGAGTGGAAAGAAATAGGTTCTGAAAAAATTTTCCCCGCATCGGCGTTATCCGATGGAACCCTTCGTTTTATTTGTTTAAGTACACTATTACTACAGCCATCGAAGCTTATGCCTTCGATAATAATAATTGACGAGCCAGAGCTCGGATTACATCCGTATGCTATAACATTATTAGCGGGGCTGCTTAAAAAGGCCTCCTCCGAGAAGCAAGTCATTGTTTCAACTCAGTCTGTTCCATTGGTTAATCAATTTTTGCCCGAAGACCTTTTGGTTGTGGCGAAACAGAGTTCGGCAACTGTATTTAACCGATTGGATATCTCGGAACTAACACAATGGTTGAACGAATATGCCCTTGGCGACTTGTGGGAAAAAAATATTATCGGAGGACGGCCTAGCAAATGAAAAATATTCTTGTGCTTGTAGAGGGCCCCGCCGAGGAAACTTTCGTAAGGGATGTGCTGGCTCCTTATTTCATTCCATTCCAGGTTTTTATAATTCCCAAAGTTCTCGTTACGAAAGTCGTTCCTGGCGGTACTAATTTCACAGGCGGGCATGGAAAGAATTATGGCCACATACAAAAAGATCTTCAATTACTGTTGCAAAATCAAAAACATTTTTTAGTGACTACAATGCTCGATTTTTATGGGCTGCCATCAAATACACCAGGCGTAGACCAGACTCTCTCATTATCCGATTGCTATGATAAAGTTGCCAAAGTAGAGGAGTCTATCGAGCGCGCATTTTCTCATCCGAATCTTAAAATTTATCTTTCACTCCATGAGTTTGAAACATTTGCATTCGTCGATGAATCATTGTTGGAAAGCCTTTTTCCGGGTAATCAGGCATCGATTCAAACTATAAAGAACATTAAGCAAAAATTCGGGAATATCGAAAAAATTAATTTAGAAAATCCACCAAGTAAGCGGCTGCAAAATGTGTTTTCCAGCTATCGGAAGCCTTTTGATGGTCCCTTACTTGCAAGCTGTTTGGGAATTGATAGCCTCTATCAATCATGCAGACATTTCGCGGAATGGGTTGATTGGATAAAAGCTTAGAGCCCAAGAAGGAATAATTCTACTTTCGTGTCCGTTTGCTAGTTCTAATGGCCTACACCTCAAAATACAACAACCCCGCCAAGCGCCGCAAGCTAACTCCGTGGGAGAAGCTCTATCTCCCGGAGATCATCCGCGGCCTGCTCACGACGTTTAAGCATCTCTTCCGCCCGAAGTTTACGCGGCAATATCCCGAAGAGCGGTGGGACCCGCCCGCGTCGTTTCGCGGACGGCCGGTGCTGGTGATGGAAGATAATGGCGTCGAACGCTGCGTGGCGTGCGGGCTGTGTTCGCGCGTGTGCCCGCCACTGGCGATCGAAGTGCGCGCGAGCGAGACGGAACTTTTAAAAGAACGCTATCCCGTCGTCTTCGAGATTAACATGCTTCGCTGCATTTTCTGCGGCTATTGCGAGGAAGTGTGCCCCGAGGAGGCGATCATCATGAGTAAGGACTACGAGCTTTCGTTCCGCGATCCGGCCGATGGAATTTACGGGAAAGATAAGCTCCTCATTCCGAAAGCCCAGCTTCAGGATCGGCTCGATTATCTCGCCAGGATGAGGAATTAAAAGTGGATAGTGGAAAGTGGATAACGAAGAGTGAACAACGGTCATAGAAGAAAAAGGCATTATTGGCTTGCTCTAATTTTACCATTTACTCTTTACCCGTTATCCGTTACTCTAAGCGCGCTTCTTCTTCCTCGTACCGCTCATGCTTCGGGCGAAATCAATTTTATCCGCGCGCCGGAGCAAATTCCCGAAGGCGATGACGTTACCATAGCTATTTCCGCTTCCGCGCGCGAAACGAATGTTGACCGGACGCTCGCGCTCGAATATCCAACGAACTGGAAATTCAAACGCGCCTGGCGCGTGGAGGCGGGTAGCGATCATACGGAAAAAATCGCGCCCTATGGCGAGGTTCGGTCCCTGCTCGAAAGCGAACCGGGCCAATCCGTGATTGCTCTGGCGGATTACGCGCCGGACTTCGATCCGAACGCGGCGGGCATCGCGTATTTTGTTGTGTTTTCCACCGCGCCTGTTGTGGATATCAAGGAGCCGCGCGTTACCCTCAAGGCCGCGTTAATTGAACGAACCTCGCTCGATACCCCGCCAGAAATCGATGCCAAAACAAAGCGCCCGATTCCTGTTTTGCATAACTGGCGCATGACGTTTCCCTCGAAATACGATTTTGCTTTCGCCTCGATTACGACCAAACGGCTTGTGGCATCTATCCGAATGGAGCGTGTGCCACGCGAAGAGCGGGCGCTCGTTGTTGAAGGCACGCGCGGAGCATTCGCACCCTTGCTTGCACGGCCGGATGTATTAGAAGATTATTTCCGGCATCCGTTCAGCATCGCGCTCTGGTTTCGCACGAATGCGGCGGACGAAACGCTCTTAAAACTGCATTCGGAGGACGGGAACGATCTTCGCCTCGCTATTGGACTGCTGGGCGAACCAATCCTCGAACGAATGGTCGCGCGATCGCCGAAATTACTGATCGCTACCCGCGCGATTTGCAACGATGGGGCGTGGCATTACTTCGTGCTTTCGTCCGACTCGCTGGGGATGCTCCGCCTCTTCGTGGACGCGGAACCACCCACGTCAGAGCGGCTTTCGATGCCACCCTTCCACTCTATTTCGACGATGATGCTCGGCGATTCTTCCATGAGCTATAAAGATTTTTCCATCGACGAGTTGCGCATGGAGCGCGGAGCCTATCGCGAACCGTCCGAGTTCGAACGCGGCATGGTGGTGGCCGCGCCCGACACCGGCCACTCGGCGTTCGCCATTTTCCATTTCGATGGATATGCTGGCTGGGCGCGATCGAGCGTGGTGGAAACAGCGCCTTTATATTTCACGCTCGATAGTATGGCAACCATTCGCGCGACGACTTCGCCCGTCGAGCATGCTCCGGTTTTATTTTCCGCGGAGCTTCCATCGCCCACGCGCGTCCATCTGCATTGGTCGCGGACGAGCGAACTGGGTGTAAAGCAATACCGGCTCGAACTGCGCATTGGCGCGTATGGACCATTCGACAAATTCCTGACCGTCGATGCGAGGCGTGGCATGAAATCGCCGCAGCGGATGACCGATCATCCCGGCTCACCAATTCTTTCGCGCGAAAGCTATGACGCGCTCGAAGAATTGCCGGCCCTCAAAGGAGACCTCGATCTTTATTTCCGTGTCGCGGTCGTGGGATTCAATAAAAAGGAGGAGCCGAGCTATAGTATGCCCGTTAAAGTGGAATATGGCTCGGACCGCGATGTGTTTGTCGAACAAAATGATCCCGAGCCGTTTGCGTCGGTAACCCAAATAGCATTCCGCCTCATGAAACCGGAATTGGTGCGGCTTTCGGTATTCGATATGATTGGCCGCGAGGTCGCCGTCCTCGCAAATGACAAGCTCGATCCCGGCCGCCATATTTATACGCTTGACGCGGCGAATTGGCCGGCGGGAATTTATTTTTATAAACTGAAGACCGCCCGCACGACGGTCACCCGAAAAATGACGCTGATAAAGTAGAATCCCGGCCCGCGGAACCCGTAATCCCGCTCTTGAACTTCTTGGAAGGATGCGCTGTTACCCGCTTCTCTTGCTCCAAAAACAGTTAAATATTTCCCCTTCCGGGAGTTGGAAGGGGAACGGAGTAAGGGATTTTCACAAGAACAAGAATGGAGCGATATACTTAGGAATGGAAACGGAAACCACGACACGCCCGGCAGCCGACACTGCCACCTCTTTGACCAAACTTTACGTGGGCAGCCTGCCCTATAACTGGACCGCTGAACATCTGGAAGGGGCCTTCAAGCCGTTCGGGGCCGTGGCAAGCGCCGCCGTCGTTGCCGATCAGATTACGCACCGTTCCAAGGGTTTCGGCTTTGTCGAATTCGAGTCCGGCTCGGACGCCAAGAAAGCCATGTCTGAACTCAATGGCCGCGAAATTGAGGGCCGTAGCATTTCCGTCCGCGAAGCCCGGCCTCACACCGAGCGATCCAATGGCGACCGCGATCGCATGGCCAGCGGCCCGCGCGGCCTCCGCGAGCGATACGTCATCTCGACGGATAATACGGAATCGACCGACACGACCGGCCGCTCCTACGGCAACCGCCGCGGATGGTGGTGAGAGCAATTCATACAACTGCTTAATTTTAAACCCCGCGAAGTTCGAGGGGTTTTTTATTTTGTACCATCGAATTTTCGGTCTTTTATCCGCAGCCGCTCGACCGGCTTGCCGCCGATAATGTGGGATTCCATGATTTCCGGCACGTCCTCCGGCGTTACGCCGCCGTACCACACTCCTTCGGGATAGACCACAACGGAGGGACCGAACTCGCACGCATCGAGACACCCGGATTGGTTCGCGCGGACGATACCGCGAATCCCGCGCTGCTTGATCTCACGCTTCATCGCCGCGCGAATCTCCGCCGATCCTTTGGCCGAGCAGCAGCCTTTCGGATCGTCTTCGGGACGAACGTTCTCGCAAACAAATATATGATGTTTAAATCGCATGGTGTAGCGCAAACTTTAGTTTGCGACTTTGATTTCAAATACTAAGTCTCAGTTGCAAACAAAAGTTTGCGCTTGCACCGAACTCAATCGCAAACTAAAGTTTACGCTACATATAAAGTTTGCGCTACATCTAAAGTTTACGCTACATCTAAAGTTTACGCTACATCAGCCTCGGATGCCGTATCCCACGCCGCGCTCGGAGATGATGATGCGGTCTTTCTCATCGCGGCCGGCATCGACTTTTTCGCGCAGGCGCTTGATGTACACGTCGATCACGTTGGACCCCATCGTGAACGAATAGCCCCAGACGTGCTGGGTGATAACGGCGCGGGAGAGGATGCGGCCTTTGTTGCGCATCAGGTATTCGAGCAGTTCATATTCCTTGACGGTAAGCGGGATATGCTGCTCTTCTTCGGAACCGGCCTTTTTGCGGCGGGCCGTATGCGTAACGGTATCGAGCACGAGATCGCGCGAGATGAGCTGCGTCTTCTTCTCGATGTCGGAGCGGCGCAAGAGCGAACGGACGCGCGCGGAAAGCTCCTCGAACAGGAATGGCTTGGTGAGGTAATCGTCCGCGCCGGCGTCGAGGCCTTCGACTTTTTCGCCGATTTCGGTCTTGGCCGTGAGGCAGAGGACCGGCACGTTCCGCTTGGCTGCGCGGATTTCCTTAATCACTTCAATGCCCGATTTTTTCGGCATCATGATGTCCGTGATGATAAGGTCGTACGCTTCGGCGAGCGCGCGCTGCACGCCCTCTTCGCCATCCAGGGCGACATCGACGTCGTATTTCTCTTCCCGCAATCCCTGTTCGAGAAAGCGAGCTACTTTTTTTTCATCCTCGATGACGAGTATGCGCATGGTATCATTCATTTAACAAATGAGAGATTCGGTTACCTCTCGGAAACAATTAATTTCAAATAAGGATTCTTTCAAATTGCAATGCAAGCTTCTAAATGAATACAGCAAATTTCATGCTGAATGAATACTAATGGCTCGGAAAGATTGTTATCATCGGAAATTGTACTATTTCCGGCAAAATAAGCCACTTTTTGATGCTTCGAATGATCTTCGACCAGATCCCACCCAAAGTCGATAGTTATTTAGCGGGGTATATTCCTGCCCAGCCAGGCTCGCTTTACGATCCGGTTCGGGCCGCGCTTTCGAGCGGCGGGAAGCGCGTTCGGCCAACACTGACCGCCCTTGCGGCTGGCGAGGCTGCGGAAGCTGCGTGGCTTCCGGCGGCGGCTGCGGTCGAATTGCTACATGCCTTCACGCTCGTTCATGACGACATTATGGACAATGCCGAAACTCGGCGCGGCCGCCCGGCTATTCATATTGCATTCGGCCTGAACGCGGCGATTCTTTCCGGGGATGCGATCGTCGCGCTCGCCACCGGCGCGCTTGCGCAATCGCCGAATGCTGGAGACATGCTCGCGGAATTCAGCGCGGGATTTCGCGCCGTCTGCGAGGGGCAGGCGCTCGACAAAGAGTTCGAGGATCGCGACGACGTGAGCGTGAAGGAATATCTCACGATGGTCGAACTCAAGACCGCGCGCATCTTCGAACTCGCCGCCGCGCTCGGAGCGATTGCTAACGGCGGAGCGAATATCGAAATCCTTCGGCGCTTCGCGCGAGAAATTGGTATTGCCTTTCAGCTTCAGGACGACCTGCTCGATCTCACGGGCGGCGAATCGTTTGGCAAAACGATCGGCGGCGATATTATAGAAGGGAAACGAACTGTGCTCTTCGTGCTGGCAATGCAGCAGTATAATGACATTCAAGGAGAGGATCTCAGGCTGCTCGACGGGATCCGAGAGTGCAGCGCAACGCTGGAGGATGTGCCGCTCGCTCGCACGCTCTTCCGGCGGCTTGGGGTGCTGGATGAAACTGCGAGCATGGCCGCGAAGTACACAAAAAGCGCCGAGCGCCAATTAGAATCGCTGCCAGACATGCAGCGCAATGGGCTTCTCGAATTTAGCAAGCGATTGCTCGGACGCACCGTGTAGCGCCCGGAGTATACTCCGGGCGCTACACGGTGCGTCCGAGCAATCGCTTGCTAAATTCGAGAAGCCCATTGCGCTGCATGTCTGGCAGCGATTCTAATTGGCGCTCGGCGCTTTTTGTGTACTTCGCGGCCATGCTCGCAGTTTCATCCAGCACCCCAAGCCGCCGGAAGAGCGTGCGAGCGAGCGGCACATCCTCCAGCGTTGCGCTGCACTCTCGGATCCCGTCGAGCAGCCTGAGATCCTCTCCTTGAATGTCATTATACTGCTGCATTGCCAGCACGAAGAGCACAGTTCGTTTCCCTTCTATAATATCGCCGCCGATCGTTTTGCCAAACGATTCGCCGCCCGTGAGATCGAGCAGGTCGTCCTGAAGCTGAAAGGCAATACCAATTTCTCGCGCGAAGCGCCGAAGGATTTCGATATTCGCTCCGCCGTTAGCAATCGCTCCGAGCGCGGCGGCGAGTTCGAAGATGCGCGCGGTCTTGAGTTCGACCATCGTGAGATATTCCTTCACGCTCACGTCGTCGCGATCCTCGAACTCTTTGTCGAGCGCCTGCCCCTCGCAGACGGCGCGAAATCCCGCGCTGAATTCCGCGAGCATGTCTCCAGCATTCGGCGATTGCGCAAGCGCGCCGGTGGCGAGCGCGACGATCGCATCCCCGGAAAGAATCGCCGCGTTCAGGCCGAATGCAATATGAATAGCCGGGCGGCCGCGCCGAGTTTCGGCATTGTCCATAATGTCGTCATGAACGAGCGTGAAGGCATGTAGCAATTCGACCGCAGCCGCCGCCGGAAGCCACGCAGCTTCCGCAGCCTCGCCAGCCGCAAGGGCGGTCAGTGTTGGCCGAACGCGCTTCCCGCCGCTCGAAAGCGCGGCCCGAACCGGATCGTAAAGCGAGCCTGGCTGGGCAGGAATATACCCCGCTAAATAACTATCGACTTTGGGTGGGATCTGGTCGAAGATCATTCGAAGCATCAAAAAGTGGCTTATTTTGCCGGAAATAGTACAATTTCCGATGATAACAATCTTTCCGAGCCATTAGTATTCATTCAGCATGAAATTTGCTGTATTCATTTAGAAGCTTGCATTGCAATTTGAAAGAATCCTTATTTGAAATTAATTGTTTCCGAGAGGTAACCGAATCTCTCATTTGTTAAATGAATGATACCATGCGCATACTCGTCATCGAGGATGAAAAAAAAGTAGCTCGCTTTCTCGAACAGGGATTGCGGGAAGAGAAATACGACGTCGATGTCGCCCTGGATGGCGAAGAGGGCGTGCAGCGCGCGCTCGCCGAAGCGTACGACCTTATCATCACGGACATCATGATGCCGAAAAAATCGGGCATTGAAGTGATTAAGGAAATCCGCGCAGCCAAGCGGAACGTGCCGGTCCTCTGCCTCACGGCCAAGACCGAAATCGGCGAAAAAGTCGAAGGCCTCGACGCCGGCGCGGACGATTACCTCACCAAGCCATTCCTGTTCGAGGAGCTTTCCGCGCGCGTCCGTTCGCTCTTGCGCCGCTCCGACATCGAGAAGAAGACGCAGCTCATCTCGCGCGATCTCGTGCTCGATACCGTTACGCATACGGCCCGCCGCAAAAAGGCCGGTTCCGAAGAAGAGCAGCATATCCCGCTTACCGTCAAGGAATATGAACTGCTCGAATACCTGATGCGCAACAAAGGCCGCATCCTCTCCCGCGCCGTTATCACCCAGCACGTCTGGGGCTATTCGTTCACGATGGGGTCCAACGTGATCGACGTGTACATCAAGCGCCTGCGCGAAAAAGTCGATGCCGGCCGCGATGAGAAAGACCGCATCATCATCTCCGAGCGCGGCGTGGGATACGGCATCCGAGGCTGATGTAGCGTAAACTTTAGATGTAGCGTAAACTTTAGATGTAGCGCAAACTTTATATGTAGCGTAAACTTTAGTTTGCGATTGAGTTCGGTGCAAGCGCAAACTTTTGTTTGCAACTGAGACTTAGTATTTGAAATCAAAGTCGCAAACTAAAGTTTGCGCTACACCATGCGATTTAAACATCATATATTTGTTTGCGAGAACGTTCGTCCCGAAGACGATCCGAAAGGCTGCTGCTCGGCCAAAGGATCGGCGGAGATTCGCGCGGCGATGAAGCGTGAGATCAAGCAGCGCGGGATTCGCGGTATCGTCCGCGCGAACCAATCCGGGTGTCTCGATGCGTGCGAGTTCGGTCCCTCCGTTGTGGTCTATCCCGAAGGAGTGTGGTACGGCGGCGTAACGCCGGAGGACGTGCCGGAAATCATGGAATCCCACATTATCGGCGGCAAGCCGGTCGAGCGGCTGCGGATAAAAGACCGAAAATTCGATGGTACAAAATAAAAAACCCCTCGAACTTCGCGGGGTTTAAAATTAAGCAGTTGTATGAATTGCTCTCACCACCATCCGCGGCGGTTGCCGTAGGAGCGGCCGGTCGTGTCGGTCGATTCCGTATTATCCGTCGAGATGACGTATCGCTCGCGGAGGCCGCGCGGGCCGCTGGCCATGCGATCGCGGTCGCCATTGGATCGCTCGGTGTGAGGCCGGGCTTCGCGGACGGAAATGCTACGGCCCTCAATTTCGCGGCCATTGAGTTCAGACATGGCTTTCTTGGCGTCCGAGCCGGACTCGAATTCGACAAAGCCGAAACCCTTGGAACGGTGCGTAATCTGATCGGCAACGACGGCGGCGCTTGCCACGGCCCCGAACGGCTTGAAGGCCCCTTCCAGATGTTCAGCGGTCCAGTTATAGGGCAGGCTGCCCACGTAAAGTTTGGTCAAAGAGGTGGCAGTGTCGGCTGCCGGGCGTGTCGTGGTTTCCGTTTCCATTCCTAAGTATATCGCTCCATTCTTGTTCTTGTGAAAATCCCTTACTCCGTTCCCCTTCCAACTCCCGGAAGGGGAAATATTTAACTGTTTTTGGAGCAAGAGAAGCGGGTAACAGCGCATCCTTCCAAGAAGTTCAAGAGCGGGATTACGGGTTCCGCGGGCCGGGATTCTACTTTATCAGCGTCATTTTTCGGGTGACCGTCGTGCGGGCGGTCTTCAGTTTATAAAAATAAATTCCCGCCGGCCAATTCGCCGCGTCAAGCGTATAAATATGGCGGCCGGGATCGAGCTTGTCATTTGCGAGGACGGCGACCTCGCGGCCAATCATATCGAATACCGAAAGCCGCACCAATTCCGGTTTCATGAGGCGGAATGCTATTTGGGTTACCGACGCAAACGGCTCGGGATCATTTTGTTCGACAAACACATCGCGGTCCGAGCCATATTCCACTTTAACGGGCATACTATAGCTCGGCTCCTCCTTTTTATTGAATCCCACGACCGCGACACGGAAATAAAGATCGAGGTCTCCTTTGAGGGCCGGCAATTCTTCGAGCGCGTCATAGCTTTCGCGCGAAAGAATTGGTGAGCCGGGATGATCGGTCATCCGCTGCGGCGATTTCATGCCACGCCTCGCATCGACGGTCAGGAATTTGTCGAATGGTCCATACGCGCCAATGCGCAGTTCGAGCCGGTATTGCTTTACACCCAGTTCGCTCGTCCGCGACCAATGCAGATGGACGCGCGTGGGCGATGGAAGCTCCGCGGAAAATAAAACCGGAGCATGCTCGACGGGCGAAGTCGTCGCGCGAATGGTTGCCATACTATCGAGCGTGAAATATAAAGGCGCTGTTTCCACCACGCTCGATCGCGCCCAGCCAGCATATCCATCGAAATGGAAAATGGCGAACGCCGAGTGGCCGGTGTCGGGCGCGGCCACCACCATGCCGCGTTCGAACTCGGACGGTTCGCGATAGGCTCCGCGCTCCATGCGCAACTCGTCGATGGAAAAATCTTTATAGCTCATGGAAGAATCGCCGAGCATCATCGTCGAAATAGAGTGGAAGGGTGGCATCGAAAGCCGCTCTGACGTGGGTGGTTCCGCGTCCACGAAGAGGCGGAGCATCCCCAGCGAGTCGGACGAAAGCACGAAGTAATGCCACGCCCCATCGTTGCAAATCGCGCGGGTAGCGATCAGTAATTTCGGCGATCGCGCGACCATTCGTTCGAGGATTGGTTCGCCCAGCAGTCCAATAGCGAGGCGAAGATCGTTCCCGTCCTCCGAATGCAGTTTTAAGAGCGTTTCGTCCGCCGCATTCGTGCGAAACCAGAGCGCGATGCTGAACGGATGCCGGAAATAATCTTCTAATACATCCGGCCGTGCAAGCAAGGGTGCGAATGCTCCGCGCGTGCCTTCAACAACGAGCGCCCGCTCTTCGCGTGGCACACGCTCCATTCGGATAGATGCCACAAGCCGTTTGGTCGTAATCGAGGCGAAAGCAAAATCGTATTTCGAGGGAAACGTCATGCGCCAGTTATGCAAAACAGGAATCGGGCGCTTTGTTTTGGCATCGATTTCTGGCGGGGTATCGAGCGAGGTTCGTTCAATTAACGCGGCCTTGAGGGTAACGCGCGGCTCCTTGATATCCACAACAGGCGCGGTGGAAAACACAACAAAATACGCGATGCCCGCCGCGTTCGGATCGAAGTCCGGCGCGTAATCCGCCAGAGCAATCACGGATTGGCCCGGTTCGCTTTCGAGCAGGGACCGAACCTCGCCATAGGGCGCGATTTTTTCCGTATGATCGCTACCCGCCTCCACGCGCCAGGCGCGTTTGAATTTCCA
This sequence comes from Kapaibacterium sp. (SeqCode), assembly GCA_035686785.1. Classification (GTDB taxonomy): domain Bacteria; phylum Bacteroidota; class Ignavibacteria; order Palsa-1295; family Palsa-1295; genus PALSA-1295. The sequence continues at coordinate 22,106 of DASRZC010000175.1, read as the reverse complement.
GTTCGTTGGATATTCGAGCGCGAGCGTCCGGTCAACATTCGTTTCGCGCGCGGAAGCGGAAATAGCTATGGTAACGTCATCGCCTTCGGGAATTTGCTCCGGCGCGCGGATAAAATTGATTTCGCCCGAAGCATGAGCGGTACGAGGAAGAAGAAGCGCGCTTAGAGTAACGGATAACGGGTAAAGAGTAAATGGTAAAATTAGAGCAAGCCAATAATGCCTTTTTCTTCTATGACCGTTGTTCACTCTTCGTTATCCACTTTCCACTATCCACTTTTAATTCCTCATCCTGGCGAGATAATCGAGCCGATCCTGAAGCTGGGCTTTCGGAATGAGGAGCTTATCTTTCCCGTAAATTCCATCGGCCGGATCGCGGAACGAAAGCTCGTAGTCCTTACTCATGATGATCGCCTCCTCGGGGCACACTTCCTCGCAATAGCCGCAGAAAATGCAGCGAAGCATGTTAATCTCGAAGACGACGGGATAGCGTTCTTTTAAAAGTTCCGTCTCGCTCGCGCGCACTTCGATCGCCAGTGGCGGGCACACGCGCGAACACAGCCCGCACGCCACGCAGCGTTCGACGCCATTATCTTCCATCACCAGCACCGGCCGTCCGCGAAACGACGCGGGCGGGTCCCACCGCTCTTCGGGATATTGCCGCGTAAACTTCGGGCGGAAGAGATGCTTAAACGTCGTGAGCAGGCCGCGGATGATCTCCGGGAGATAGAGCTTCTCCCACGGAGTTAGCTTGCGGCGCTTGGCGGGGTTGTTGTATTTTGAGGTGTAGGCCATTAGAACTAGCAAACGGACACGAAAGTAGAATTATTCCTTCTTGGGCTCTAAGCTTTTATCCAATCAACCCATTCCGCGAAATGTCTGCATGATTGATAGAGGCTATCAATTCCCAAACAGCTTGCAAGTAAGGGACCATCAAAAGGCTTCCGATAGCTGGAAAACACATTTTGCAGCCGCTTACTTGGTGGATTTTCTAAATTAATTTTTTCGATATTCCCGAATTTTTGCTTAATGTTCTTTATAGTTTGAATCGATGCCTGATTACCCGGAAAAAGGCTTTCCAACAATGATTCATCGACGAATGCAAATGTTTCAAACTCATGGAGTGAAAGATAAATTTTAAGATTCGGATGAGAAAATGCGCGCTCGATAGACTCCTCTACTTTGGCAACTTTATCATAGCAATCGGATAATGAGAGAGTCTGGTCTACGCCTGGTGTATTTGATGGCAGCCCATAAAAATCGAGCATTGTAGTCACTAAAAAATGTTTTTGATTTTGCAACAGTAATTGAAGATCTTTTTGTATGTGGCCATAATTCTTTCCATGCCCGCCTGTGAAATTAGTACCGCCAGGAACGACTTTCGTAACGAGAACTTTGGGAATTATAAAAACCTGGAATGGAATGAAATAAGGAGCCAGCACATCCCTTACGAAAGTTTCCTCGGCGGGGCCCTCTACAAGCACAAGAATATTTTTCATTTGCTAGGCCGTCCTCCGATAATATTTTTTTCCCACAAGTCGCCAAGGGCATATTCGTTCAACCATTGTGTTAGTTCCGAGATATCCAATCGGTTAAATACAGTTGCCGAACTCTGTTTCGCCACAACCAAAAGGTCTTCGGGCAAAAATTGATTAACCAATGGAACAGACTGAGTTGAAACAATGACTTGCTTCTCGGAGGAGGCCTTTTTAAGCAGCCCCGCTAATAATGTTATAGCATACGGATGTAATCCGAGCTCTGGCTCGTCAATTATTATTATCGAAGGCATAAGCTTCGATGGCTGTAGTAATAGTGTACTTAAACAAATAAAACGAAGGGTTCCATCGGATAACGCCGATGCGGGGAAAATTTTTTCAGAACCTATTTCTTTCCACTCTAATCTAATTGTTTCGCTTCCGAATGGGTCTTTACGCAATATGAAGTTATCGAAGAACGGCGCAGCCAAACGCACGGATCGAACAATATTATCGTAATAGTTCTTTTCTGTCTGCTGCAACAAAAAAAGAAACGAAGCGATATTTCCGGCATTAAAGTGAAGGAAAGCATTATCGTTTATAGCAACTGGTTGCTTCATCGCCGAGGAATCGCTAGTATCGTGGAAGTGATAAACGCGCCAGCTTGATAGATTTTTTTTGACTTCCTCGGTAATTCCTTCTTTCTTGAAGTTCTCTCGGAATTTTTTAATGTCGTCATCAATACCGGATTCCAATCGATTGCTTCGACTTCCAAGCAATGAAATGTCCCAGGGTTGTTTGTAACAAGTTGTGAATCCATGGGCCCCTTCTTTTGTAAAAAAAAGTGAACCATCCGTAGTAACTTCAAAACGAGCGTCATAACTACTACCTTTGAAAGTTAGTGTGACGGACATTTCTTTGGTTGCTTTTAACCCATAATATAATATGGCCTCGGCACCCCCGGAACGTGCTATATAATTTTGAAGATTTCCCGTTATCGATTGCTGCAAAAATCTGAAGAATGAAATAAAATTAGATTTTCCTGCACCGTTGGCACCAATAAGTACGGTTAGCTGGGATAACTCAATCTCCGCATCTTTGATGGACTTAAATCCCTGGATATGAATTTTCTTAAGCAATTTCGAATATTACTATTAAGTTATTGCATCAAATACATTTTTTCGAACGCGGTAAAAATAATATTGATAATTCCCAGCGGCAGCAGCACTTTCCATCCGAGATTCATCAGTTGATCATACCGGAAGCGTGGAAGCGACCACCGAACCCAGATAAAGACGAACAATAGCCCGACGACTTTCAGCACAAAGGCGATGACTCCGATGATGGTAAGCGCAAGGCTCGACAATCCCAACTGATCGACAAACGGAACGTGCCAGCCGCCGAGGAACAGCACGGTAATCACCGCGCTCGCCGTGATGATGTTCGCGTATTCCGCGAGGAAAAAAAGCGCGAATTTCATCGAGCTGTATTCCGTGTGGTAGCCGCCGACCAGTTCGGGTTCCGCTTCGGGCAGATCGAACGGCAGCCGGTTCGTTTCCGCAAACGAGGAGACGAAAAAGAGCAGAAATCCAATCGGCGCGCGGATGATATTCCAAAGTCCGCTCGCTTGCGAGGAAATAATCGTGTTCAAATCGAGCGAACCGGAAAGCATGACAACGCTCAGTAATCCCAGCCCGAGCGTGAGTTCGTAACTAATCATCTGCGCGCTCGAACGAAGACCACCGAGCAGCGAATATTTCGATCCGCTCGACCACCCCGCCAGCGTGATCCCATACACGCCAAGCGACGTGAGCGCCACGATAAAAAGCACGCCGATATTAATTCCCGACGCAATCGTGAGCGGCACGGCGTGGGTGCCCAGCATAAGAGTGCCGCCGAACGGTATGACCGACAGGACGGTGAACGCGACGGTAATCGAAATCACCGGCGCGGCCCAGTGGAACCATTTCTGCGACATCGTTGGCTCGATGTCCTCTTTGAGCAAAAGCTTCAGGACGTCCGCCAGCGGCTGGAAGAGGCCCATTGGCCCGACGCGGTTCGGGCCAACGCGGTCCTGCACCCACGCGCTGATCCAGCGTTCCAGCAGCACCGTGTAGGACACCGCCGTAAGCACGACGAATAAAATAATCGCGATTTTTATGAGTGCTTCAATTACCATTCGAAAAACTGTGGATTAAGAATGACGAAGTGCCGAACCCCATGCCCAACTATTTATCGGAAAACACATGCAACAACATAATTGGAATGAGAATTCAATGGGAGGCTCTCTAAATTAGCGGCTTTTCTCCCGATGGCGGCGCGATTTCTAAGAATTCGCGCTTTTGCGCACGGACGGAAACTCACGAGTGTTGTATCCCGGATATGGCGGCGGCAAAGCGTAAAAAAGTGGAAAATGAACCGGTCAAACAACCGGTAGCGAGCAACGGAAGCATGGCAGGAGATTCCATTGTCGTTCGCGGCGCGCGCGTGCATAATTTGCGGGGAGTCGATGTCGATATTCCGCGCGAGAAGCTCGTCGTCATTACCGGTATTTCCGGCTCGGGTAAATCTTCGCTCGCCTTCGATACGATTTATGCGGAGGGCCAGCGGCGATATGTGGAATCGCTCTCGGCGTATGCACGGCAATTTTTGGATATGATGGAGCGGCCGGACGTCGATTATATCGAGGGCCTCTCCCCAGCTATCTCCATCGAGCAAAAAACGATTGGCTCGACACCGCGTTCGACCGTCGGCACCGTCACCGAGATCTACGATTTTATTCGCCTGCTCTTCGCGCGGACGGGCACGCAGTTTTGCGTCGATTGCAATTTGCCGGTGGTCAAGCAATCGGTCGATCAGATCATCGATTCGTTGATGAAGCACGCGGATGGTACGAAGATTACGATCTATGCGCCGGTCGTTCGCGGGCGCAAGGGGCAATTTAAAGAACTATTCCGCGATATTTTGCGGCAGGGATTTACGCGCGCCCGCATCGATGATGTGCAGAAAGACATCGCCGAAAACCTGGAACTCGATCGCTACCGCGCGCACACAGTGGAAATCGTGATCGACCGGCTCGTCGTGCAACCAGGGATTCGCGAGCGGCTTGCGGCATCGGTCGCCACGGCGCTCAAAATGAGCAAGGGCACGATCAGCGCGGAGATCGAGCAGAAGGACCAAAAAGAGAATGTTCTCTTCAGCGAAAAATATAGCTGCCCCAATTGCGGGCGCTCTTATGAAGAGCCACAGCCGAACACCTTCTCGTTCAATTCACCAGCAAGCGCGTGCCCCGAATGCCATGGGCTTGGCGAGAAGCGCGATTTCGTACTCGATCTTATTATTCCCGATCGAACCATTTCAGTAGAGGATGGCGGCATCGCGCCGTTTGCTAAGAAGCATAAAAATTGGCTGTGGGCGCAAGTCGAAGCCGTGTTCGAGCATTTCAAAACGCCACTCTCGACAAGCATCGCTTCGCTGCCGGAGCCGCTGCTCGATATGCTGATGAATGGTTCCGGCAAGCAAAAGCTCTCCGTACTCTGGACTTCCGAAACCGGACGAACCTCGAAATATCAAACGAAATGGGCCGGGGTTTTTGAAACGATGCGGTATTGGTTTAATGAGTCCGGCTCCGAGGCGCAGCGCGGATGGGCGGAAGAATTTATGGCGGCGAACGTGTGCCCCATCTGCCATGGTGGACGCCTCAAACCGGAACACCTTGCGATTCGCGTTGCCGGAAAGAACGTGCAAGACATTGTAACGCTTTCGCTTGGCGAGACGATGAAATTTTTTCAGGTGCTCTCGTTCGATGGAATAAAACAAATCATCGCCGAGCCGATTTTGCGCGAAATTATTCCACGCATCGACTTTCTCCTGCAAGTCGGCCTCGGCTATATTTCGCTCGACCGTTCGGCGCGCTCGCTTTCGGGCGGGGAGTCGCAGCGCATTCGTTTGGCTACGCAAATCGGAACGCAGCTCGTCGGCGTGCTCTATATTCTGGATGAGCCGAGTATCGGCTTGCATCAGCGCGATAACCGGCGGCTGATTCACTCGCTGGAACAGCTCCGCGATCTGGGCAACACGGTCATCGTCGTCGAGCATGACCGCGAGATGATGGAGTCGGCCGATCTCCTTATCGATATTGGCCCGCGCGCCGGAGAGCATGGCGGAGAATTGGTGGCATACGGGCCGCCAAACCTTTTTTTAAATGGGACTCATCAGACCGATCGGACGCATGAGTCTAATGGGTATTTCATTGCGCCCAATTCGCCTACGGCACAATATCTCGCAGGAACGGCTTCCCTGGAAATTCCGAAGAAGCGCGTAAGCCCGGATGCGAAGCGCGCTATTATTCTCGAAGGCGCAACAGGAAATAATTTGCGCGAGGTTACGCTTCGGATTCCGCTGGGAACATTCACGGTCATTACTGGCGTCTCCGGTTCTGGGAAATCAACGCTTATCAATGAAACGCTCGCGCCGATTCTTCAGCGAAATTTTTATAACTCCCATGTCGTACCGTTACCCTTCAAAACAATCGAAGGGCTGGAGTTAATCGACAAAGTGATCGAGATCGACCAATCCCCTATTGGCCGGACGCCGCGTTCTAATCCAGCAACGTACACGGGTCTGTTTACTTACATACGAGATTTTTATGCATCCTTGCCGGAATCGAATATTCGCGGCTATAAAGTTGGGCGCTTTTCGTTTAACGTCAAGAGCGGCCGGTGCGAAGCGTGCGGCGGCGACGGCGTAAAAAAGATCGAAATGAATTTTCTGCCCGATGTCTATGTCACCTGCGATGTCTGCCGCGGCAAACGGTATAACCGCGAGACGCTCGAAGTGCATTACAAAGGAAAGTCGATTGCCGATGTGCTCGCAATGAGCGTTACCGAAGCCGAGGAATTCTTTAGCGAAATCCCGCGCATCAAGCGAAAACTGCGCGGGCTTTCTTCCGTCGGGCTGGGATATATTCGTCTCGGCCAGCAAGCGCCCACGCTTTCGGGCGGCGAGGCACAGCGCGTGAAGCTCGCGACGGAGCTTTCGAAAGTTGCGACCGGAAAAACGCTCTATATTCTCGACGAACCTACCACCGGGCTTCACTTCGAAGACATCAAACACCTGATGAGCGTGCTGCTGGAACTGCGCGCGCGCGGCAACACGGTCATCGTGATAGAGCATAATCTCGATGTCATTAAAATGGCCGATTGGATCGTCGATTTAGGCCCGGAGGGTGGCACGGCCGGCGGAAGCATCGTCGATGAGGGAACTCCCGAGGCTATTGCCCATCGTTATAACAGTACCGGAAGTTATACGGCATTCTATTTGCGAAAAGAATTGGGAATGCCGACGGACAAAGCATTATTGAATTGACTACACGACCACGCACAATTTGGCTATTCGCCGCGATGCTCCTGGCATCGTGCGGGACCGTCCCAAAAACTACCATTACTTCGTTCCCGGAAGGCCCGCCGATTGCCTCGGTCGATGATTCGCTCTTTGCGCGCGTGCTCGAACGCGCGGTGGCTCCCGATGGAGCGGTGAGCTATTCGGAACTCCAATCCGATACGGACCTCACGGCCTATCTCCGCCAGATCGCCGCCGTTCAGACCGATGCGTTCATTTCGCGCTCGGAACTCCTCGCCTTCTGGATCAATGTGCATAATGCTTACGTGCTCGATATGATCCGCAAGGCGTGGCCAATTCATTCCATCGACGATATTTCCGGATTCCGGTATGCAAACGTCGTGCTCGCCGGAGGTAACCGGTATTCGCTCGACGCGATCGAGCACGCCATTATCGAGAAACAATTCCGAGAGCCGCGCGCGTTTTTCGCGCTCTTCGATGGATCGCGGTCATCCCCTTTATTGCAGCGAGTTCCTTATACCGAAGCCAATCTGAGCGAGGAACTCGACCACCAATTAAAATCTTTCCTTGCCGATTCGACTAAAAATTATCTTGATCGCCGGGCGAATACGCTCTATCTTTCCAAAATTTTTGAAACGTATTCGAGCGATCTCGCGGATGCCGCCGGAGGAACGCTCGCGGATTTCGTCCGCGATTTCGCGCCGCCCTCGATGGCCCAGTGGATCGGCCGGCACCACGATGTAAATATTTTGTATCTTCGCTATGATAACACCATTAACACCAGTGACATCGAACCTACCCACGTACCAACCCACTACCCCACGCGTCGAAGAGAATCTGGAGGCATTAGGTAAGAGCTTCAACGTGTTTTTAGGGGCCGCCACGCGCTACCCACGCGATCTCATCCGCCTAAAGCCGACGGATATTGCCTTCAGCGCAACGGAGGTCGTCTATCACATGCTGGATGTCGAGCGGCTTTGGCAGCGGCGAATGCGTGGCCTGCTGGAAGGAACGATGAAGACATTCCAGCAAATGGATCCTGACAAAGAAGCGCGCGAGCAAGGATATAACGAGAAGCCGTATGAGGATGGCATTTCGGAATGGAAACGCGCGCGCGAGGAAACGCACGCGCTCGTTCGCGGCATGAAACCCGATGAATTGCTGCTCGCCGGTATCCATTCGAGATATGGCGAAATGAATACGTTCGACATTCTTGCGAAAATGGAAGAGCATGACCGCACCCACGCCGCGCAATTGGAAAGAACGCTCGGACAGGTTTCGCAAACTAAAGTTCACGTTACACCGGGCGCTGCACGTTGATTATTGCACTCCTCATCGGCGCCATTACGGGCTGGCTCATGTCAATGCCGATCGGCCCGGTCAACGCGGCCGCAATTTCGCGCACGCTGAAACATGGCTTCAAGATTGGCCTGGCCGTCGGCGCCGGCGCGGCGATGATGGACGTAATCTATTGCGGGGGCGCGGCGCAGATCAACCAGTTTTTGGTTGAATCGCCGGTCATCAATTTATTTTTCGAGTTGGCCGGCTTCATGGCACTTTTATATCTCGGCATTCACCAACTGCGAACGAAACTACCCGGCGAAAATAGATCGGATGAAGGCGATGGCCTGGATCGTGGGCGATCAACCGGCAAGCGAGTTATAGAGCGGCTGAAAGAAAAAAACATCGCGGAGCCATTTGTAATAGGAATTGTGCTTTATGCCACGAACGTAATGGCCGTACCGGAATGGATCATCATCTCCGGATTATGGCGAAGCTGGGGTGTTCTTGGTTCGGGCTTTACGATGAACGCCTTCTTCGCGCTCGGCGCAGGAGTGGGCACGTTCGGATGGTTTAGCGTGCTCGTTGGCTGGATCGTGCGGCATCACCGTGGCTTCCAACCCTCGACCATCCGCAAAATAAATATCGGCACCAGCGTTGCCATGCTCGTCTTTAGTGGATATTTTGCGTATGCCATCATTTTCGAGACGCATTGGCCGGAAGTGTCTTCGCACTTTAAGGAAAATACTGGGCGAATCATCGATTCCTTAAAGCGGTAACGACCCGTCTCAGCCCAACCCGGCCCGTAAATTATTAGCTCATCCGTAGCACTTACTGGGAAAGGCCGTTGTTTCGAGCCAGACCAAATTTCAATTCGCCACAAGATTCGGCATCCTGTCAGGGATGAGCAATCCTTCGCAGTTCGCCGCTTGTGTAACTTCTCACTGGATGAGCACGCATGATCAATCATGCGCGGGTCATCCACAATAACAAAACCATGATCTCCTTACGGAATCTATCGATCCTTGCGGCCGCGACAGCTTTAAGCCTGAACCTCGCCGCATGCAGCAAGAAAAACACGGAACTCGAAACCGACTACGCAACGAAGAAAGCCTCCGCCGAGACGCTCATCAACCAAATCGACTCGACGATGACCAGCATGAAGACGGACCACGATCAATGGGCCGCCGCACTCGCCGCAGATGCCGCCAAACCCGGCGCGGATACATCCAAGATTAATTCGCTCAAATCCGATCTCGCTAAACATCAGGCGGATATGGCGGGCATTACCGCGCTCGAGGACAGCACGAAGCTGTATATGACTGCCACGCCCGATCAAGGCGATGCGTTCAAAAATGCCGACGACCGGCTTGGAACGAACTTCAACGACTTGAGCGACAAGTGGAAGAGCTTCCAGGACACCCATGCCAGCCTCGCCCAGCGTGTGCAGCAAATGGCGGTAACGGGTGCCGGCACCGCGATTACCGACACGACGAAAGCGAAGACCGAGATCAAGAAAGGTCCCCCGGCGGCGAAGAAAGTAGAGAAAAAAGCAGAAGCGCCGAAACCGGTCGTGCAGCATCACGGCGTGACGAGAAATTCAGCACATTAACAATTCATAGCAATGTATATAAAAAAAGGGCACGCTCCTTGATCGTCCACGATCAAGGCGTGCCCTTTTTTCGTTGCGTGATGACCACTCAATCTATTTGTTGCTATCACTCGATGATCATTTTTGTCTCGGCCTGGTTTCCATTTGCATTGCTGATGCGAATAAAATAGCTTCCACTCGCAAGGGCTGTTGTCGAAAGGACCACATCGTGACTCCCTTCGGAAAGCACTCCAAGCGACTTAACCAGTACCTCTTGTCCGACGGCATTGAAAATCGCTAACCGAATTTCCGAAGGTTGAGCCAGCATAGTATGCACCGTAACAGCATTCCTGGCTGGATTCGGAGAAATAGATAATGAGAATTCCCTCAGCCCATTTTGATCTGATTCTACGCCCGACGAGCTAATTCCCAGCCCCTGAAGTGCAATGGCGAGCGAACTCCCATCTCCAAGTGTCAATTGCGCGGTCCCCTGATAACTTTCCGCAGTGGTGGGTGTAAAGCCTATGTTCAGCGACGTAGAGCCGCCGGCCGCTATCGTTATTGGAGTGGAGAAGCCCCCGTCATTGAACGCTGCGGCACCCGTGCCGGCAAACGCAACCGCACTGATGGTCACGCTGGCCTGCCCAGTATTCTGAAGGCTCACGGAGATGATCGAGTCATGCCCAAGAGCCACGCTTCCAAAATTGATAGAGGATGGAACAACCGATAGCAATCCCTTCACGCCGCGCCCCGAAAGATTGATCGTCCTCATCGGAGTGTTGGCATCGTCCGTCGTGAGCGTGAGCGTGCCTGCATAGCTTCCCGCTGTATCCGGATGGAAGCTCAGGATGACGCGCGCCGAAGCTCCGGCAGCTACCTGTTTGGCCGAAGAATCTATCACTACAAATGCGCCGGTCGCGGGAGTCAGCCGATAGCCAATGATTTTTACGCTCGCGCTACCGGTATTATTGAGCGCGATCGTATCGATGACCGTACTCGAGACCGGGACCGCGCCGAAGTCCAGATTCGCGGGCGTGATCGAAAGCGCGCTGTTAATTCCTGTGCCGGTAAGATAGACGGTATCCGTTGGATTTGCGGCATCGTCGCCGGTAATGAGGAGCATCCCGGTAAAGCTTCCCATTGCCGTTGGCGCGAAACGTACGGTTGCATAGGCCGTCGTTCCTCCGCTGACAATCGTGGGGCTTTGCGCAAGACTGAACGGCGCCGGCCCGGCCGTGATGTTCGTAAGATTGAGATCGGCGCCGCCGGTATTGGTAATCGCGATGTCCTGCGTGGCGCTCGCATTTACTTTCACCTGGCCGAGATCGAGGGTGTCTCGATTTTCCGTGAGTACCATGTGCGGCAGCGCGCCCGTGCCGGTTATCCTTACGGAGACAGCGCTCTCCGAGGGATCGTCGGTTGTGAAATGCAGCGTCGCGGTGTCGGTTCTTTCACTATCCGGCAAATAGGCGATATGAATAACGCCGGTTGCGCCGGGCACTACCGTCTGGTCGTACGCGCCAAGCGTGAAACGGGTCGAAGGTTGGGTCAGGCTGGCATTGGAAATATGGAGCGTATCGGTCCCTGTGTTCTCGAGTGTTACCGTACCTTGCAGCGTCAACCCCACGCGAACGGGGCCGAGGTCCTGCGGTGATGAGATTTGGATTTGCGGCAGCGTACCCGTGCCGCTTAAAGTTACCGAAGGCGCGGAGACTCCATTCAATGCCGTAAACGAGAGCGTCCCGGCATAGGATTGCTTTGCCGTTGGAGCGAATTGCACCACCACACTCCCCGATTGATTGGGTGGAAGCGTGAGGCTCGCCGGACCGGAAACAATCGTAAATCCCGCTCCTGAAATGGATGGGGTATTGAGGAACAACGTATCGTCACCCGTGTTCGAGAATGCGAATGTCCTCTCCGTGGTACTGCCTACGCGCAGATTTCCAAAGGAGAGGCTGTTACCGTTCGTCGAATTAAAAATCCCCTGAATTCCCTGGCCAGAAACATAGACGCCGAGATGTTGCTGCGGTACGGTATCGGAATTGGTAGTAAAAATGAGCGAATCGTTATATGTGCCGCGCGCCGTGGGAGCGAAAATCGCGCTGTCCATTTCCGTCGTGCCGGGATTCAGCGAACGATTCGTAGTGGTCGGATAACTCGAAAATTGCGTACCCGATTTCATCGCGCTGGATGAAATGGTGATCGCGGCATCGCCATCGGACGATACAAGTAACGAATCGGCAATTCGATGTCCTACGCGTACGGAACCGAATGAAATCGAACTGCGCCCAAGTGCTATTCGCTTAGGCGGCACAACGGTGTGAATGATATACTTAGGAGCCCAATTCCATTTGTCGGTGCAGTTACCACCATCGTTCATGTTGTCGCCATTGACGGCGTTGCCATTGGCATAGAGCGTATCCCATCCCGCTACAGAGCCGGTGGTGTAGGTAAACGTCCAGGAGCAGGAATTGTTGGTAAAGGCTTTGGGCGAGCTATGCGTAAGCTCTCCATTGATAAGCTGCAATCCATCCGTGCCGGCGGCAAGCCCGTTTCCGGAATAGGAGGCAATTTCACACCCCCCATCGTTTTCGTTGCTGTTAGCCACCGTTATCGTAAAGGTATAAGCCGTACTCGGTGCAGCGGTGAATGGGGATGAGCCACTGCCGGTCGCGAGAGTAACCGTCGTACTCGAGTTGGCACTCGAACAATGGCAATAGCACCCTTGATTGGTGTATTTCTGAGTTAGGTTGGCAATATTTTGTCCATTCGCGTGAGCATTCGTTTCGTGGATCGCATATCCGCCGATGCCCGCGAGGAACGCCGCAATAACGATCGGTCCCCTCCGAAGTTTTGACAGAAGCTGGTGCCCCAAGATTCTACCGCGTGTTATATCCAAGCTCATATTTTTTTTTAATAGAACGACATAAAAAAATGACAATGACATCCACGGTCGGACTTAACATCGCCCGTGACCATAAACAAAGACACACCAGAGCATCGATTTGCTACAAAGACTTCATTTGCTGGAGATTTGCTAAAAGAAATATTTCAAAAGGGATACACCCGCTCACAATCGGGATGACACGACCGCGCTCGTCCTCATTCCGCGGTAGAAGATAAGCGGGCAGCGGTAGAAGATAAACGGGCAGCGGGAATTCCAGCGGCTCAGGATGCAGCCGAAGCTCTCGAACGAATCCCTTCGCCGAGTCTGTTCTGAAACAACGTTTATTTTCAAAAATCTGGTGATCTTATGAAAGTCTTATTTCATGCTTTTCTTCTTTCGATTTTCGGTTTTCTCACGCTTGCCAACGCGGCATACGCGCAAACAACGGTTAGCGTAACCCCACGAACTACTGCATCCGGACCGACGGTGAGCGCATCCGTATCTTCCGCCACTTCCTCAGTGCCCTGGACGCCAGAATATTTTCCCGCGCAAAATCCAAGCTTTGGACTGGCAACAGCGGCGAGGATGCAGCCACTGAGTTCCGATCTTTCGTACAACTATTTCGATCCCTCTGCGCCAGTTCATGATTGGACCTTTCCCATCGTTGCAAGCCCGTTGTTCGCTTACGCGGCAGCGGAGCGATTCACGCTTGCGGCGGATTCTGGATTTGTCGATTCGGTTAAGATCGCGATGGACGGCTGGCAAGGCGACACGATAACCGTTCTCCTTGATCCCGATACGTTATTCACAACACAAGGTGGAGCACAATTCCATTTTGTCAATATCTTCAGCTCTTCGGTGCAGCGATTTGCCGGCGTCACCATTCCCGTCTCCGGGGCGGGTCAGGGAATCCTGAATGTGAACTTCCCTCATGTGCAGGTGACGAAGGATTTTCACGTCGTAATACTTTCACACGTCTCGTACAATTCTTCGACGCACAACTGGAATTACTCCTCGCAATTTGCGCTTCGTGCCGATAGCGAGGCGGTTCGAACACCCGCGGCCGAAAATGCTCGCGCGAGCTACCTTGGCATTAATCTGAGTACGAATGGTTCCACGACCGGGATCTTAGACGGCGCCTTTACGCCGAGCGGAGAGACCACGCCGCTCTATACCAATTTCGATATTCAGGCCTTCGTGTCGGAGCCGGCCTCCACGCTTTCGCTCTCCAGTACGTCGCACGATTTCGGCAATGTTGTGCTCGGCTCTCCCGCGAGCTTCGGCTTCAAGCTTTCAAACAATGGCGCCAGCGACGTGACGATCACTGCCGTTTCGATTTCGCAGGCAGGTACCGATTTCACGGTACCCACCCCAGTCCCACCGTTCCTGCTAAAAGCCGGCAAATCTACTTTTGTTACTGCTGGATTTTCACCAACGAGCGAGGGGCAGCAATCCGCCACCGCGACGCTGACGATGGATGATGGCACGACGCTCCAGATCGGGCTCAGCGGGACTGGCGAGGCCAGCGGCGTGGCTAATCCGGGCACTCCATCGGACGAGGCGCTTACAGTCGTTCCAAATCCCGCTTCGACGGTTGTTCATTTTGCAGGCATTCCCAAAGCGGAGGAACAGAACGTCGAGCTTCTCGATCTCCTCGGCCGCACGGTGCTATCGCAAAAGCTGAGCGCGGGCGGCACGCTCGATGTCAGCCGGCTCGAACCGGGCCGCTATGAGGCGATCGTGCATTCGGCAAGTGGAATGGTGACCGCGCCGGTTATTATTCAGCATTAAAGCCGAACTTTAGCGGGCATACCTGCTGTTACCGCGCACTCAATTTTCAGGACCACTATGCCAAAGATGAAGACTAAGTCGGGCGCGAAAAAGCGATTCAAAGTGACCGGAAGCGGCCTTTTGAAGCGCGAAAAGGCGTATCAGGCTCATATTATGACTTCGAAATCGAAGAAACGGAAACGCGGCCTGCGCAAGGCGACGCTCGTCGCGCCCGCGAATGCGAAGAATATTCGAATTCTACTCGCGCGATAAATTTTTCGGATGAGCGATCATCCGGCTACTCCGAGCGCCTACCTTTTGTGTGGGCGATCCTTATCGAAAGATAAGAATTCAGATGCTTCGAGAGTGGCACATTCTAAACTAAAAATCTGAAAATACACTATGCCACGAGCTAAAAATCTACCGCAGGCCAAGCGCCGCCGAAAGAAAGTCCTCGCAGCCAGCAAAGGCTATTGGGGCATGCGCGGCAACGTTTATACCGTTGCCAAGCATCATGTCGATAAAGCCCGCCAATTTGCATTCCGCGACCGCCGTGTCCGGAAGCGCGAGTTCCGGGAACTCTGGATCGTCCGCATCAACGCCGCCGCGCGCGAGAACGGGACAACGTATTCTCGCCTCATGGGCGCGTTCGCGAAATCCGGCATCGAGATCAACCGAAAGCTGCTCGCCGATCTGGCGTATCACAATCCGGATGTGTTCACGCAATTGGTGAAGAAGAGCGGGCTGTAAGCGGAGCTGTTCTTGGATGCTCGCTTCTCGTAATTTTGTGGCTTCCTGAACTCAGATGTTAAATTCTTTCGATACCAAAGCGTTCTTTCGCGACGACGAAGTGGCTCAGTTGAGCGCGCTCGGCCTGTGGAATCCCTCGCACACCACGCCGGCGCGGCTCGCCTTCGCAGGCTTGATGCTCGCGCCGATCATGCAAATCGTCGTCCGCGACAGCGCGACGACTTCCGCCGAATTCGAGACGGTCGAAGATTATCTCCGCCGCATGGAAGGCGAGTTCGGACTTGCGACGATAGCCGATACCGAGGCCATTGGGACCGATATGGGCCTGCTCCCGATGCTAAAAGGAAACTGGAACGAGTCGAAATTTTTGGAAGCACGCGCACTTCTGGCGCAAGCCTTGACACGGCTTTCCGAGCGAGACGCCGATGCCGTTCGCAACGCTATTTCTCGCGCCGCATTTGCCGTTGCGCGTGCCGGCAGCCCCCACATGATCAGTTTGCACATGCTCGATCGGGAAGAACGGGACATGATCAATGAGTTGATCCGGGAACTCCAACTCGAGAGAAGCTCGGAGGGGTTACAGTTGCTCGGTAAATCCGCCGACATGTAGCGCGAACCCTTCGGCAAGCTCAGAGCAGGCTTTAGTTTGCGCTACACCGTCAAGAACCGCTCGACCTCTTCGACATTCTTCGGGCTGCCGACGATGAGCGGCGTCCGCTGGTGAAGTTTTTCGGGAATAATTTCGAGGACGCGGCGCTCGCCATCCCGCGCAAGACCGCCGGCTTGCTCGACCACGAACGACATCGGATTAGCCTCATAGAGCAAGCGAAGTTTTCCCCGATGGCTTTTGATATCGGCGGGATAGAGAAAAACGCCGCCATAGAGCAGCGTGCGATGCACATCCGCCACCATCGAACCGATATAACGGAGGCTATAGGCTTTCTTATTCACTTCGGGAATTTCGCTCTTTGCCCAGTCGATGTAACGCTGCATTCGCTGATCCCACTTGTGATAATTGCCTTCGTTCACGCTGTAAATGGTGCCATGTTGCGGAATCCGAATATCGTCATGCGAAAGCAAAAATTCCCCTACGGAAGGATCGTAAGTGAAGCCATAGACGCCACGGCCCGCGGTATAAACGAGCATCGTCGAAGGGCCATAAATGGTATAGCCGGCGGCAACCTGTTTGTAACCGGGCTGCAAAAAATCTTCTAAGGTGCCAGGAGTATCATCGGGCGTGACGCGTCGAAGAATCGAAAAGATGGTTCCGATCGAAACGTTAACATCGATGTTCGAAGAGCCATCGAGCGGGTCGAAAAGCAGCACGTATTTGCCGCATTTGTATCGCTCCGGAATGGGAAGGATATTCTCATTCTCTTCGCTCGCCATTCCGCAGAGATGGCCACCGTGATCCATCGCGCGATAGATCACAGTATCGGCGAAGGCATCGAGCTTCTGCACGATTTCGCCCTGCACGTTTTCGACGCCGGTCGCGCCGAGTGCATCGACCAAGCCCGCCTGCGTCACTTCCCGGTTGATGATTTTGAAGGCAAGCGTTAAATCCCGCAGGAGCGCGGAAAAATCGCCGGTGGCGCCATCCGAGCGCTCCTGCTGCTCGATGATGTGGCGCTCGATAGTGACGACTTTGTTGTGGACTAATGGCACGGCAATTAATAATTAAGAATTAAGAATGAATAGATTTAAGAAAAGCGTCGATCCTGAAGTTTTTATAGAAATTATAATTTACTTGTAAATTAATTGAGGAAATGGGATGAGGCCAGTCTTCATGTAGTCCGTTAAAATGAAGGAATCGCGGGAACTCTTTTCGGGAGCTAATGGATCCACCATGGGCGGGAAGGAGAATGCACTTAAGAGTAAAAGGCTATCAGCTACTCTACGCCTCGTAACTTTATAACCAAAACCACTCCCGCCAATAGTTGGTCGTTCTGTCGCAATTACCGAGTCATTCGAAGTGAGTAACCGAAGACTTGAATAATTCCTTATAAACCATTTGGCGCGCAGCCACGCGGAGTCGGACTTAGATGCGGGCATCCGAATCTCATTAATTCCGTATATTTGGTTAAGATACATTCTTTCACCATGATTTAGAAACCCACATGAGCTGCAAATTCCCATAAGCAACGTCACCACCAAAAATCTCCCAAAAAAATTAAAATCTAAAAGTTTTCCCATTTTTCATCTAATAACTTCTAAACTGTTCATTCTTCATTCGTAATTATTAATTGGTTCCCGTGTGGCCGAAGCCGCCGGTCGAACGAATGCTTTCGGCAAGCTCCTCGGCTTCGATTACTTCGACCCGCTCGTATTTACTGATCACTAACTGCGCGATACGCGCGCCACGCTCGAAGCGGGCTGTTTCCTTGCCATGATTGATGAGGATCACTTTTAGCTCGCCGCGGTAATCCGCGTCGATCGTACCCGGCGAGTTCAGGCAGGTAATGCCGTGCTTCGCCGCGAGCCCGCTCCGTGGACGCACCTGGCCTTCGTAGCCTTCCGGAATTTCAAGCGCGATGCCCGTCGGCGCAAGGAGCACTTCGCCCGGCGCGATTGCGATGTTGCAATTTACGCGAATGTCCATTCCGGCGGCATGCTCCGTGGCATAGTGCGGAAGTGGAATATCGAGATCGGCTTCATCGAGACGTTTTATGAGTAATTCTGGCATGGATTAAATGGATGTATGAAGCCCCCTCCTAAAGAAGGAGGGGGTTGGGGGTGGTAGTTCTGATGCCGGGAATATATTCCCGACGAAAAATGGTTCAAACAGTTGTGAATCTCCCTGATCCGAAAGACTACACCGATGGCGTAAAATTTTTTCGCGATACCCACATCGTGGTGTTGCATAATTGTGCGGAGCTAAACCGAATGTTGGATGACGCCGAAGCACTTGGAGTCTTCCAAAGTTTTGCGTCGCATCCTGAATGGGAATCGCTGTTTCATTTTTTTACCGTCGATGCGCCGCGTCACGAGCGGGACGAGGACGAATATCTCTTCCCCGCCGTCGCCGCCCGGATTCCGCGCGTAGGCTTCCAACAACCGGATTCGCCCATTCGCTTCCTCATCGAGGGACACGAAGTGCTTGCTCGAAAAACCACTGCGCTCGTCCACGATTGGACCGTCTTTCGATCGACGCCCCACGATGCGGCATCCCTTGGTTCCGCTCACGCGACTCATACGAAGGAAGATACGAATTTCATTGCGACCGGCCGCGAGCTCGTGCGGCTGTACCGTGAGCATATCGCTATCGAGGACCAGCGAGTCTATTCCGTGGCGGAGAAAGTGCTCTCCGGCGAAGAAAAGCTCGAACTCGCGGACCGGCTTCGCGATGTATATGATAACGAGGCGATTACCTCACTTATCAATTTCGACGAACCACAGTTCACCGACCCCCATTACAATGCGCAATTTATTCCGACGGAAGCGGTTGGAAATGACGCGTTCGATGTGGACGAGGACGATGACGATGAAGAGGATAACCTCCTTTTATAAATTCAAATTTCCTTGCGCGGCTGGATACGTAATCTTACCAGCTTCACTTACAACTGCATTCTCGTTCAGCTCTGCTTCCTGCACCTTGCCAGGTGCCATGATATGCCGAACTTTCCATCCTCGCGCGAGCATATAATCGGTGATAATGCGCCGGTGGCATCGCCACCAGACCGCTTCCGAGCACATATAGCAGGTGCGCGATTTACAAGCCAATGCAATCAACTCTTCGAGTCCTTCCCGAAACGGTTCGGTCTCGGCATAATCGGCATAGTTGCGAAAGCTTGAATGTTCCCAGGCCGTATTATGTGAAGACTTGCTCGCCTTGCCGCGCCTTCCTCCTAACTTAGCAAGGTGAAGGTAGGAAATCCCATGGTGCTTGAGCGACGTGAACAACGCCTCCTTATTGAATTGCGGATTATATCTTGACATCGGGAATGTCCGAACGTCCACCAATAATTCGATGCCGTTCTCTTCGAGCAGATCGATGAAGTCTTCGATCTCGCGGGTTGAATGGCCGATGGAATAGATATTACGCTTCATGTTCGAAAAGAACGAAAGAATAGCTCGTTCGGTTGGAATTTTTTATGCTAACGGATTATATCGAAGCGGCCATGCGTCATGCGAAGTATCGGATTTATCCTGATAATACGTTTTATGGCGAAATTCCAGAATGTCCCGGCGTGTGCGCAAATGAAGTAACGTTAGAAGAGTGCCGAAACGTACTTCAGGAAGTTCTGGAAGGCTGGATTATGGTACGCTTACATGAAAACCTCGAAATTCCCGTGATAGAAGGTGTCGAGCTTGAAGTCACCATTACTGCGTAATGCCACATCTTGGACCGATTAAACGAAAAGATTTAATTGCGGCATTGCGAAAAGCAGGATTCCATGGTCCCAACGCAGGGGGAAAGCACGATTACATGCTCCGGGATAATCATGCGGTAACTATTCCAAATCCACATGGCCGCGACATTAGTGAATATTTTTTGCGCGATCTCTTAAAACAAGCGGGTATCTCTCGTGAAGAGTGGGAAACGTTATGAAAATATTTTTTGCAATGTAATTGAATCCAGCTGGTGACGCTCATCGTTGCCGATTTTCGTTTACCATGCGTATGCTTCCGGAGCCGCGCCGCCGGGACCGGGAAAGATTTCGTCGAGCGTTTTTAATGTCTCCAGGGATAATGCAACGTCAATGGACGCAACCGCATCTTCGAGCTGTTCTATTGTGCGAGGGCCAATAATCGGCGCGGTTACGGCCGGCTGATGGAGGAGCCATGCCAGCGCGACTTGGGCCGGCTTCCGACCAAGCTCCGCGCAAAATTTTTCGTATCGTTCGATCTTGTCGCGATGTTTCGCGAGCAATTTTTGCACTCCCTCGCCAGCGCGGCGGCCTTGCGAAATACCGGCGAGGACGCCGCCCAGAAGCCCCTCGTCCAGCGGAGAATAGGGAATGAGGCCAAGCCCATAGTGCTGACAGGCGGGTATTACTTCGAGTTCGAGCGCGCGCGTTGTTAAATTATAAATACTCTGCTCCGAAATCAGTCCGAGATAATTCCGCCGCTTTGCCGCCTCGCTCGCAGCCGCGATGTGCCAACCGGCGAAATTGGATGAGCCATTGTAGATGATTTTGCCGCTCGAATAAAGTTGTTCGAAGCCCTGCCAAATTTCTTCCCAGGTTACCGTTCGATCGATGTGGTGCATTTGGTAAAGATCGATATGATCGGTCTGGAGCCGGCGAAGGCTCGCTTCGCACGCATAGCGAATGCTGAAGGCGCTGAGACGCGAATCGTTCGGCCAGTCGCTCATTTTGCCATAGAGCTTCGTGGCAAGCACGATCTTCTCGCGGCGATTCCCTTGAGCGAGCCATTTGCCGATGATCGTCTCCGTCGTTCCAGTCGGTGAAGGACGCGAATAGACGTTTGCGGTATCGAAGAAATTAATTCCGAGTTCGAGCGCGCGGTCCATGATGCGGAACGCCTCCTCCTCCGGAGTTCTGGCGCCGAAGTTCATCGTGCCCAGGCATAGCCGGCTGACTTTCAGGCCAGATCGGCCAAGATTAGTATAGTTCACAGCGATAAATTAAGATTGAGAAGTAGAATTCTCAAACATTATTCCCGCTCCGAATGTCCCGATTAAGTCTATGGAATGGGAAGAGACAAAACACGAATATCGCCATTCAACATCAGATCTGTGTCCCCGGTCCAAAACGACCACCCACCACCCTCAAGATAAAGCGGCATTCTATTTAAATTCCATCTCCCAATTTCTTGACCGCCGGAATATTGAATTATGATGTATCGGGTATCGCTCTGTTTGGTTACGGTTTGCGGTCCACTGCATCCAGCGAAAAAGACTGTGGCCATAAAAAATGCAGACGCTATGAGTGAGATTCGAATGTGATTCATTGTTACATTTTAAGAAAAGTGTGTTAGTTGCTGTGGCATGGTACGAAGCATATTTACCGCAGGTTGCAAATTTAGAGATTATTCCTTGTTCATTGTTTTGCTTGGGAAATTCCATGCAAAAAACAACATCTTAGACTCAAGAACTTTTCTACTCGTTACCCGTTACTCGTTACTATGAACACCCTGATTTTCGACATCGAAACCGTCCCGCTGCCGTTCGACACTTCGTTCGATCCGGCGCAGCAGGAGTATCTCCTTCGTGGCACCACAACGGAGGAAGAACGCGAACTGCGCAAAGGCTGGGGTGCGCTTAATCCACTGACCGGGAAAGTGGTCTGCATCGGCACGCTCGTCCACGAGACGAAAAAAGGAAGCGCGCTATATCTCGCCAACGAAGTATCGGAGGAAGTCGTCGAGCACGAGGGCCATATCTTCGGCTACCGCGCCTTCACGGACGAAGCCGCGCTCCTTCAGCATTTCTGGAATGGATTGGAAGGGAAGTACAACGCCGTCGTTACGTTCAATGGCCGCAGTTTCGATTGTCCGTTTCTCATGCTGCGCAGCGCGGTACTTGGGCTACGCCCATCCGTCAATATGATGGCCGGAACGAAATGGGAATTCAAGATCGGCGGCTCCTCGAACGATCGCTACGGCGGCATCGAGCATATTGATTTGCAGGACAAACTCTGCTTCAATCTTGGCTTCGATAAAGCCGGCCCGACCCGCAAATTCAATCTCGATTTTTACACTAAATCGTTTGGCATCGCCTCGCCAAAATCCGCAACGATCGCCGGCGATAAAGTCCCATTATTTTTCGCCGAAGGCCGCTCCCGCGAGATCGCCGAATACTGCATGAGGGATGTTCAGGCAACTGGGGAGCTCTACGAAAAATGGCGTTCGCTACTCCGGTTTTGAACGCCCCCATAAAAATTATTACTCTGTTATTCCCGCGAATCAGGGAATCCAGACACCGTTCGGCACCGAAGTTGCCATAGAAAAACCATTATGGGTGAAAAAACACGAATCGATAACGATCAGGAAGACGAATTGAACCAGGCGCGGTTCTTTGTGGAGCGTGGCG
>DASRZC010000174.1:0-6885 GCA_035686785.1 Kapaibacterium sp. (SeqCode) | reverse complement strand
TACAAAGTTACGAAATATTTTGCCCCGACGCGCGAAAACCCGACTACACGCTTCTCGCGAATATCTCTCGCAGCCGCTTCCATTGCTCGGCCATGTCTTCGCTCACGACTTTAACGTCCGCAAGGACGGGCAGGAAATTCGTGTCCCCATTCCATCGCGGGACGATATGCCAGTGCAAATGCGCGTCGATTCCCGCGCCCGCGATGCGACCAAGATTCATGCCGATGTTGAACCCCTGCGGCTTCGATAATTCTTTTAGCGCGCGCTCCGAGGCGGCGAGCAACTCCATCATCTCCCCTTGCTCCGATTTTGCGAGCGATTGAAAATCGGAGGTGTGCCGCACCGGCATAATCATCAGGTGTCCGCTATTGTAAGGGAAGCGGTTCATCAGTACGAATGCCTCGCGGCCACGATATACGAGCAATGACGCTTCATCATCCGTTGAGACGTATGCGTCGCACAGGACACATCCGTCCCATTCCCCCTTATCTGAAAAGGAAGAGATATACATGCTGCGCCAGGGTGAAAAGAGCTTATCCATCAGCCTTCGACAGGTGTAGTGAGTGGCTTCCGGCGCCGCCAGCGAGCGATCCGTTCCATCGTCGCCGGGCCGAACAAGCCTTGCGGCCGCGCGATCATCAGGATGATGAGGAGCAGGGAATAAATGATCATCCGGAATTCCGGCACGGAGCGCAGAAGCTCCGAGAGCGTCGTCAGCACAATCGCCGCGAGCACGACGCCAACCGTCGAGCCCATCCCGCCCAAAATTACAATCACCACAATATCAACCGAGGTAAGGAACGTAAAATCGAGCGGCGTGATAAGAAAATTGGAATGCGCGAAGAGGCCGCCGCCCATGCCCGCGAAAAAGGCTCCGACCACAAATGCTCGCACTTTGAACTTCGTCGTATCGACGCCCATCGCTTCGGCGGCCACTTCGTCATCGCGCACGGCAAGAAAACCACGGCCATAGGTCGAGTTCACGAGATTCTCCACGCAAAAAATCGTGACTGCCGCAATGATGAAGACCCACGTAAACGTCGTGAGCGGAAGTACGCTCATGCCGCGCGCGCCGCCGATGTAGTCGGTTCCGCGAATGGTGAAATCGACATTCTGCATGATGACACGGATGATCTCATTAAAGCCGAGGGTAACGATAGCGAGATAATCCCCGCGCAGCCTGAGGCTCGGAATTCCCACTCCCAGCCCCGTCAGCGCGGCGATAATTCCGCCTACGACCAGCGCGAGGAGGAAGCCCGCAACACCGGTCAAACCCGTCATGGCATAGCCATGCGTGCTGAGGAACGTTGTAATAACGGCGGACGTATACGCCCCCACCGCCATAAACCCCGCGTGTCCAAGCGAGAACTGCCCCGTAAAGCCATTGATGAGATTCAAGCTCACCGCGAGCGAGATCATGATGCCGATATACATGATCCGTCCAAGAATATACTCGTTCAAAAACGGCGTGAGGTACGAGGCGCCGATAATCGCCGCGATCGCAAGGAGAAGCCAGGGGTAGGATTTCATTTAGGAACGTTTTAATAAATCGCAATAGGCTCGTTAGGCTTGAAAAATCTTTCTCCTAAAAATAACTCTTTGTTCCATCATGTCGCTTTAATTTAATAAATTATCCTCTAACTAAAAGAATTGCCCAAAGTGAGCCAATTTCACGTCTCTTGTCAAGTTTTTTAGTTTCTAATAGTTATTTATAGTTATTCACAATGCTCTCTGAGCTATAGGTAATCGTCTCTGGGCTTAATTCCCAGCGGGCGAACTTTCGGCCACGGGAATTAAAAACTTTGCCCTTTCGCTTCAACCCATGCAGGAGATTATGAAGCTTGTGCTCCTTTTGAGAAGCGGTTAGCACGTCAGAGAGCTTATCAAAAAGAAGTGCACGAAAATCGTCGCGAGTTGCGGAACTATATTCTTCCAAATAGGAAAGTATTAGCTGTTCGTAGTGAGCATCATCAAATGCACGCTTTCGAATGTATTCCGCTCTCTGGTCAATTGCTATAGCAACAAGTGACGAAATGAAGAGGTGAGGATAACGTCCTTCAACAAGATGGAGTGCTCGTAAACGGTGCGCAGCTTCGAGTGAAATATGCTTGCCTTTCTGAACCATGTCCAAAAGCATCACAGTCGGGAGATCAAGATCGGGCCGCTCACGGAGAAGAGCAGTATAATTGGGATTTAGAACCTTTCCGAAGATTTTCACTTCTACGCGGGACGAATCATTCAAATCATACTCCGGAAGAGGAAAGAAGCGTCCGCGTTGGGTCTCGAACATCTTTTTGATACCACTTCCTATCGTGTCAATCATGTTAAGGTTCACCATTGCTTCCGCGAGACAGGGATTTCGGTACTCCTCGCTCGGCGCGTCACGCTCCACGACAGCCTCAACAGAGCCTGGAAGGAAGGAGCCTGCGTTCGCAAACAAGAGTTCGTCCGGCTTTTCCACAACGTTAATTTTTCCATTGAGGGTATAGTCCTGGTGAGCGATACTGTTATGCAATGCTTCGCGTATCACATAGGAATCGTAAGTACTGATCTCTTGTGGAAATAATGATTCGTTGGGAAGGTAGCGATACGTAAGATTCCGAATATTGCCTAACACTTGCCCTACAGCAAGAATAAACGGTATACCAAAATGCTGATAGTCAAGCGGCTTGCCACTTGAATCTTGAATTATCCAAGAGATTATAAGTTGCGAGCGTCCCGTCAACGAACCACTTTCTTCTCGTCCGAGGAGTAAAAGTGCGGCACGTGTTATCTTACCTTGCTTTAAAACTTTCGCCTTATTGAGGAATGTAGCATTATCCCACGTCTTCGCTTCTTCCGCGTGCTTCGGGTGCTTAATCGAATATTGTTCCCTCGCTTTGAGAATTGCTTGAGGGGCGAGATCGTTAAGGGTCGCTTCTGGTATAACAGCCCCTGACCAATCGTTCCGAACTTGTGACCGAATTCGGTCGAGCTTATCGATTGTTAGCCCAACAAGCGATTCGCCGTTACGCACATACCAAAAGCTCTTCCAGGCAATCGGAATTCCATGCGGCGCGGGTGGAATTTGGAATAATACGACGCGGCCCTCCGGAGTCGAAACCTCATAGATTTCCATGAAGGTATGGCTGAACGTCGTATGTTCAGAAATGCCTTGTTTGAGGTTGTCTAATTCGGGACGTTGCTGCTTCCAACGGCAGCCGCATACTGTCTTATCATTCCGCACTCCTAAAACGAGCCATGAAGAATCTTTCCCTTTTAGGTTCGCTTCATTCCAAAGCGCGCTAAAGTATTTTCCGAGCTTCTCGAAATTAAAGTCATCTTCGGCGGACTTCCACTCAACGCACTCGCTCTCACCTGGCACAGCGAGAAGCTCTGCTAACTTAGCATGTGCCTGAGCCTCGTTTAGCATGTTATAACAATATTAGTTGAATGCCGGAGCCACCTCTATCGTCTCATGCGCGATAGAGCGGCGGGCATATACGAGAGCCGCGAGAATGTCCGCTTGCTCCAGCCAGGGATATCCTTCGAGCAGTGTTTCGGCAGTATCGCCCGCCGCGAGCATTCCCAGAATGTGCTCGACAGCGAGGCGATGCCCACGAATGATCGATTTACCTCTGAAAATTTCGGGATTGAACGTAATCCGCTCTAATAATGCCGTTTCGTTATAAGTATTCACGACAATTTTAACGTAAGTATTTCTTGTTTCATTCTATGCCCGCCCACGGAGTCAAGTAGAAATTTATACTTTTTCCACTTCCTTCTTTCCCAGCAGTCCGCTCGGCTTAAAAACCAATATCGCAATGAGGATCGCAAAGGCGATCGCATCGCGGTAGGTCGAAGCTGCCGTGCCGGAGACAAAGGTCTCGACTAATCCGATAATCATTCCCCCGAGCGCCGCGCCGGGAATATTGCCGATGCCTCCCAGCACCGCCGCGACGAATGCTTTGAGGCCGGGAAGGATTCCCATCAGCGGATCGATACTCGGATATTCCGTACCATAGAGCACGCCGCCCGCGCCGGCGAGCGCGCTGCCGATCAGGAAGGTGAACGTGATGACTTTCGAAATATTGATTCCCATCAGGCTCGCCGCCTGCTGATTGTAACTCACGGCACGCATTGCCGTGCCCATCTTTGTCCGCATCACGATCACGCGCAACAAGACCATCAGCACGAGCGAAAGGCCGATCACCACCACTTCCACCGTGTCGATCGTGATCGACTTCGTATGCACGAGCACGTGGTTCGGAATGATCGGCGGAAACACGCGCGGGTTCGGAGAAAAAACAAGCTGACCGGTATATTCGAGAAATAGCGAGACGCCAATCGCCGTGATGAGCACCGTCAGCTTCGGCCGCGAGCGCAATGGGCGGTAGGCCAGAAATTCTATCACCGCACCAAGCACCGCGCAGACGGTCATCGAAATCAGGAACACGAGGATCGTCGATTCCCAACTCCCGACCGGAAAAAAATGATGCACCCACTGCGTCGCGGCAAAATACCCAACGTAAGAGCCGACCATAAACACATCGCCGTGCGCGAAATTGATAAATCGCAGCACGCCGTAGATCATCGTATAGCCGAGCGCAATCAGAGCGTAAATCGCGCCGAGAGAAACGCCGTTGATGAGTTGCTGAAGAAATTGCACCTACCGCGCCCCCAGCCGAATGAGCGGGTGGATATATTGGCTGTGGGGATATTCGTTGCGGAGGCGCTCGTAGTACATGTTGGCTTCCTGTCGGTTGCCGAGGTAGAGCGCGGCACGTGTGAGTTTATAGAGCGACATCGTCCGCTTGTATTCCGGACCCACGCGTGTCACATATTCAAAATAGGGCATGGACTGCGCATACTCACCCATCGCATAAAACGATTCGCCCATCCAGTAATAGGCATTCGGCACGAGTTCCGGCGGCCGCCCGCGCGTAACGATCTGCGAGAAGAGCGCAATGGCTTCCTCGTAGCGCCGGCCATTATACGCGCCAAGCGCAGCTTCATACAGGCCGTATTCCGTCAGGTTAGGCTGCGGCGTGTAGGGCGCGCCCCAGGGCGTCCGCATAGGAGTGAAATTCGGCTGGCGGGATGGCCTGGCGTATGGCGGCGCTTCGCGGTCTCCTCCGGAGCGGTCCTCTGAGGAGCGATCCTCTGCGGAAAGCTGGTTCACGCGTTCGAGTGCGCTATCGGCGTGCGTGAGGATGGCCTGCGCGCTCGGCGCCGTGGGATTCACTGCCGTGGGCGCGGGCGGTTGATTGCGATTGGCATTATAGCGATTCGACCGCGAGGAGCGGCAGGACGAAAGTCCAACTGCCAAAACGATCGCGCCAAAAAATAATAATCGAGAATGCTGATACATGGCGTTTCCCATTTTAATACAAATTATACTTAAAGCCAACCGAAAGCGCAACGTTAGATGCCGAACGAGCGTAATCCTTCGGATAGAGCGTGGTGGGATCTCTCAGCGGATCTTGCGATACGGTCTGGCCGCCGCCAGTCACATCATAATCGTAGATGTAGGAGGTCATTTCGGTCAGCCGAATTTCGGCGAAGAGATCGAACATGCTGTTGGCGTCATTCTGATCGTACATCATCGGTAGCTCGAATCCGATTGCGCCATAGAGTCCAAACGGAATCGGCGGGTGCATGCTCCGTTTGAAGGAGGCGGAAGGATCGTTCGAGTAACTTACATTCTCGGAATAATCTCCGACGATCCAAACTCCGCCACCCGCGCCGATATAAACCGAAGGCAAGCCGCCGCCGAAATTCGAGCGGGCATTCAGACCAAGCGTGACGGGAATGTACGAGGCGTTGCGCGTCGTCGTTTGAAAAAAGCCGCCGGACGTGGGATCGTTCGTCGTTCCGCCGGTGGAAGCATCGTAGCCGGTGGCGGCTTCGAGTTCGAGCCCGACGACGGGAACGATACCGCTCGCGCTGCCGGCGGAATCGACTTCGTCGATGGGGAGCAGCGGAAGATCGAGCGCAAGGTTCATCTTCACGCCCTGGCCGGTGCTCCACCATACTTCCGAGGTGCCATCGTAGCCATAAAGCTGGCGCGCGCGGCCCATGCCCCAGCCCGCGCTGGCCTTGACGCTAAAAAGCGTGGGCAGTGCGCCCATGTCCTGATCCTGGGCGCGAAGCGCGCTTGCAAAAAATATCGAGGCAAGTACTGCCACGAAGTAGCCCATCCGTCCCATCGATCCCATGTGTCCCATAATAAAATTTTGTTATTGAAGCAGCTTCAGCCGCGCCTGAGCGCGGCTGCGAAATTCGGAATTCGGATAATCGGCGATCACACGCTCGTAGGCATTTCGCGCACTGCGCGGAATGTTCAGCCGCTCGTAGCACTCGCCGAGCTTGAATTCGGCAGCCGCGGCCTTCGGCGAATTCGGATAGCGCTCCATCATACGGCCAAACGTTTGAAGCGCCTCGTTATACTGGTGCTCGCCATAGTAACATTCGCCTTCCCAATATTGGTAGTTGCTCGCGAAGGCGCCGTGGGGATCGTCGCGATCGAGCGATTGAAACGCTGCGAGCGCTTCGGAAAAATTATTATCGTGGAACAGGCCGAGCGCGTTATTATATCGTTCCTGAAGCGTGGCTGGAGCCGTCCGTGGAAGCGGAGGAGGGGCGATATAGGATTCGCCCGGCGGATCGCCAGACGGATCACTTGGCGGCAACGGCGTGCCCTGCCCGCCGGCAGATTGCAAAACGCGCAATTGTTCTTCCAAAGCGCGAATGCGTTCGTGGTCCGCGCCGACGAGATTCGTCATCGAGTCGATGACTTCGGTGAGCTTTTCCTCGATCATCAGCAGCGAATCGACTTGCTGGGAAAGGGCGGGCGCACCACCGCCATTTCGGGCAGCCGCCGCCGAAGCGCGGCGCGTCTCCTGC
>DASRZC010000173.1:0-5744 GCA_035686785.1 Kapaibacterium sp. (SeqCode) | reverse complement strand
CATCGGTGCTGAGATAGGCGGGCATGGAGAGCGAGTCCATCGTCATATCATTGGCGCCACCAAGAATGAGCTGTGTGTTTCTTCGATTGATGGCGATGCTCGGCTCATCTTCGTCGGCTGGGGATTGGCTGATGTCGCCTTTGACAAACGTATCCTGTGCGAGCATCCCCTCGGACTCATGGGATCGAAGCGCGAGCGCTCGGGACGCCAGGAAGTCGATTTTGCGCGAGAAGGCATCGCAGCGCCGGTATAACTCCGCGCCGCCGGGAACTTCGGCAAGCTCCCGCTGGACTTGCGCCTGAAATTCGTTTGACGTGACCCCGTCCAATTGCTCCGCCGTTTGCCCTCGCCCGACCGTCGCGAAGAGCACCACTCCCGAAAAGAGAAGAAGACGTTTCATAGTTATTAGAAGGCTATCCCGCTATAAAGAAGACCCGCGAAACAGCAAAAGGTAACAGCGATTATGAAAAAATCTCAAATAATAATCTCTGAAAGAAAACTATGGAATGAACAGTTCCTTCACTATGTAGCGCAAACTTCAGTTTGCGACCTCTCGAAAAAATCCGGTGTAGTGCAAACTTCAGTTTGCGACTCCTCGAAAAAATCGCAAACTAAAGTTTACGCTACATACGTTGCCCTTAAATCATGAGAATTCGCCTCCGAAGATCGCTCGCCCAGGCGGCGATGCTCGTCTATTTACTGACGGTCTCGCCGGTCTATGCGATGTCGGAAATCGAGCACCGCGAAATGCGGCGGCCTGCGATCGTACAGACGATCTCCATTCGCCAACGTCGCCGCGCGCTTGATCGGCGGTATGGTTATTACGCCGCCACCTACCGCATGGCATTCTAATGGAGCAATACCGCGAACTTTTGGAAGACGAGCGCTTTCGGGGCGGCGAAACGCTGGGGCGTCTTCGCACCGCGCTTACGATCCTCACCGATATGCTGATCGAATTGAACTCGCTCGAAATTTTTTATCAGAAACCGAGCAATAAATCTATCGTCCCCGCCGAGATTGCATCGCTTCGAACGCGTATCGAAGCGGTAAAAAAATTATTGCGCGAATTAGCGGAAGCCGAATAGATGGCCACGAAGATATATACCAAAACGGGCGATGACGGCACGACCGGCCTCTTCGGCGGCGGCCGTGTGCCGAAAGATTCTGCTCGCATCGAGGCGTATGGCAATGTGGACGAATTGGATTCCTTAGTCGGCCTTTGCGCCACGGCTTCCAGTTTCGATTGGCTGACCGATTTGCTTCGCTCCATTCAGGAGCAGCTCTTCGTCCTCGGCGCCGATTTGGCGACGCCGGTCACGGGCGAGGACGCCCGCGCCACGCGCTACAATATCCCGCGCATCGAGGAATCCGATGCAACTCATCTGGAACACGCGATTGATGAACAGGTGGCCGCGCTTCCGCCGCTCAAGCGTTTTATCCTGCCCGGCGGTTCGGAGCTTGCCGCGCACCTACACCTCGCGCGTACCGTGTGCCGACGCGCGGAGCGGTCGCTCGTGCATCTCGCCGCGCTCGAAGAAATTGGCAAGCACGATGTGATTTTTCTCAACCGGCTTTCAGATTTGCTCTTCGCTCTCGCTCGCCGTGCCAACCAGCTTGCCGGAATAAATGATATTGAATGGGAGGGAAAAAAATCCGCATAGGGATTCATCCGTCACATTTGTCCAATTGGTCGCATGCTGGAAAACGGCTTTGCTTGACTTTCGCCCCGAATTTTCGTATCTTTGCCGGTGAACGCTCGGCAGTTGCCGGCGGGTCTCACATCCAGTATTTCTCAAACTCTAATTTATGGCACATCTTAACTGGGCGGCCGTGCTCATCGCGGCGATTGTGTATTTCTTTTTTGGTTCGTTGTGGTATATGGCCCTCTTCAGCAAGGTCTGGGCGCGCGAATCGGGCATCAGCATGGATAACCCACCGAAAGGAGGCGTCATGGTAGGAATGATGGCAAAGAGCTTCCTTGGAAATTTGCTCAGCGCGGTTGCGATCGCGCTCTTACTAAATTACGCGCATGGTGGCGACCTGATACGTACCGCAAAGATCGGCGCTGTCGCCGGCTTTGGGATCGCGGGTGCTTCGTTCTGGATCACTTATAACTGGCATGGCAAGTCATTCCTGCTCTGGTTTATCGATACCGGCTATTATACGATCGGCTGCGCGATCTCGGCGGCGATTATCGGGGCGATGGGGAGTTAGGAATTACGAATTAAAGGGCGAGAAGTTCTGCATTCACGCTGATGCGGTAGTGTACCTTCCTTTCGTAGGTCCAGGCATCTTCCCTTCTTATTCATAAATGAGAAGAATTTCTTTGTGCCCCGCGAGGTTGTGATTCTATATTAAGCCTGGAGTTCTATAATTACTATGAAGTTTCCCAAAAATAGAAAAACAGCGCGGTCCTACATTCTCATCTTCCTAAACCTGGTGCTTGTGAGTGGGAGCGCGAAGGCGCAGCAGGTGAATGCGCAGCAGGTGAGCCCGCCGCACGCGATTCCCCCGCAAGTGAGCGTGCGGCAAGTGAGCGACAGCCGATTGAGCGCCGGGGTGATTTTTGGCAACCCCCTTGGTGCGACGATGCGGTATCGCCTTGCGACCGAGAATGCCGTCGATGTTAGTTTCGGTCCCGATTATTTCGGCTCGCCGCGTTTGCAGATGGATTACGTCTGGCAATTCCATGCCTTTCGGTCCCGAACGGTAGGAGAATACTTTGGACCGGGCCTCGCCGTCGCGTTTGCAAAAGGCATCAATACGTTCTACACGCATGAAAGGGGAACGGAAAGTTTCGCTGCTAATGAGGATAAAGGGTTCGGCGTTGGGGGTCGTGCCATTTTCGGGATGAGCATTACGCCTAACAAATCTCCGCTGGAATTTTTCATGGAGTCCGGCCCGATGATTCCCATGAGCCGGATTTTCGATCTCGATCTTGATGGCGCTATTGGTTTTCGCTATAGATTGTAATATTATTCTTTCCACGCAAGATGCCCGTTTATTCGGGGCCCTGAGACGGCCGCATTTATGACTAAGCTTTCTTTTCAGGCCGTCATAAAGATCCGGGGTGTCAATCCCTATGTGATCGTAAGTGCCACGAGGGCTGCGAAGTTGCGGCCCGGAAGGAGGGCCATGCCCATCCTTGGTCGCATTAATGGAAAACCTGAAAAGCCGTGGCGCATTAATATGATGCCCCGTGGCGATGGAAGCTTTTACCTCTATCTGCATGGGGCGGTCAGAAAAGCGTCAGGCACGAAAGTAGGCGATCGAGTCGAGATGGAACTCGAATTTGATCGTGACTATCGGAATGGCCCGCTGCACCCGATGCCGGCCTGGTTCCGCTCGGCGCTTGCGGATAACCCCGATGCAAAGAAAGCATGGGGAGCGCTTATTCCCAGTCGAAAGAAGGAGGTCTTACGCTATTTTGCGGCGGTGAAATCTCCGGAGGCTCGCGCGAGGAATTTCGAGAGAGCCATCCGTGTGCTTTCCGGCAACCCGGGACGCTTCATGGGGCGCGAATGGAAGGATGGAAAATGATGACATACATTTCTCCTTTGACCACGATTTATGGATGGTTTTGGAAACCATTTGCGCTTCCAAATCCTTGTGAGCGCGCATAATGGTTCTTCCCTCTCGTATGGCTCGATTAACACACCAAATTTATCCACTCACGACCGGCTTTCACGGCCCCGCGCGGCCCGTGCCCAACCCGGAGCTTGTTTCACAATACGGTTACGACCGCTTCACGCCGTTCACGAATTCCGCCGATCACACCGATGCGGAACTCCATGAAATCGCGCAAAGCATTCGCCGTGATATTATCCGCGAACTGGTCGAAGCAAAGAGCGGGCATTCCGGCGGTCCGCTCGGAAGCGCCGATATTTTCGCCATGCTTTACTTCGGCGGCGTAATGCGCTACGATCCCGCCAACCCCTGGTGGCCGGAGCGCGACCGGTTTATTCTTTCCGCCGGTCACATGTGCCCCGTGCTCTATTCGACGCTGGCAAACGCCGGATTTTTCCCGAAAGAAGAACTCCTTACCCTCCGAAAATTTAACTCTCGCTTGCAAGGACATCCGGGCCGCGACATGGGCTTGCCGGGAATCGAAAGTTCGACCGGCTCGCTCGGGCAGGGATTGGGAATTGCCGTCGGCATGGCGCTCGCCGATAAGCGCGTCGAGAAAAATGGGCGAAGAGTGTTTGCCCTCACGGGCGATGGCGAACTCTCCGAAGGCGAGATTTGGGAAGCCGCGCTCATTGCCGCGCATTGGGAATTGGACAACTTCACGATGATCGTCGATCGCAATAATTGCCAGATCGACGGCCGCACCGAGGACATCATGAGGTTAAACCCGGTTGGTAATAAATTCAGGGCATTCAACTTTCACGTAATTGAATGTAATGGCAACAATATCAATGAGTTACGCGCGGCATTTAAGGAAGCGCGGAGCATTACCGGCAAGCCGAAGTGCATCGTTGCACAGACATTTATGGGCCGAGGCGTCAGCTTCATGGAAGACGACTACCGCTGGCACGGTAAGCCACCGACAGCCGAGCAAGGAGTTGAAGCACTCGCGGAATTAGTGTAGAGGGTAGGGGGCGAAGGGTAAAGATAAAAATGGCAATTACAGAAATAGCATCCGGCACGACAATCCGTCCACTTAGTCCAATGACGTCTACTGCGTCCACTAATGGAGCCGCCTCAACTAACGACGTGGCGCATCCGCGCTTTGAAATGCAGGGCAAAAAAGCTACGCGCTTTGGCTTTGGCGAAGGACTCGTCGTTCTTGGAGAGAAGTATGAGAATATCGTCGTTTTAGGTGGCGACATTACCGGCTCGGTGATGACTTCTTATTTCAAGGATAAATTCCCCGATCGCTTTTTCTCAATGGGCATTACAGAGGCAACGGCCACGCTCGTTTCCGCCGGGCTGGCGCTTTCGGGGATAATTCCTTTCTTCGCTACTTATGGCGCGTTTGCATCTTGTCGCAATACGGATATGCTCCGTATTTCCTGCGCCTACAACGATGCGAATGTAAAGATCGGCGGCGGACACGCCGGTATTTCCGTCGGCGAGGACGGCGCGACGCACCAGGCGCTCGAAGAGATCGCCATCATCCGTGTTCTGCCGAATATGACACTTGTCGTTCCCTGTGATTTTTTGGAAGCGAAGAAGGCGACGATCGCCGTGGGCGAGCATTATGGCCCATCGTACATTCGTTTTGGACGCGTCGATATTCCGAGCTTCACGCGCGAAGACACGCCCTTCGAAATCGGGAAAGCGCAGATATTCAAAGAGGGAAGTGACGCCGCAATCATAGCATGCGGGCCGATGGTGTGGGAATCACTCGTTGCGGCTTATGAATTAGAAGCAGAAGGCGTGAACGTGCGCGTGATTAATATGCCCACGATCAAGCCGCTCGACCGAGATGCCATCGTTCAGGCAGCGGCGGAATGCGGTGCGATCGTCACTGCGGAAGAGCATCAGATCACTGCCGGCTTGGGCGGCGCGGTAGCTGAAGTGTTGGCGCAGGAGATTCCCGCTCCCGTCGAATTCGTTGGAGTAAAAGATACCTTTGGCGGCTCCGGCAAACCCGACGAACTGATGAAATTCTTCGGCCTCACCAGCGCGGATGTGAAAGCCGCCGTGCTACGCGCGATCGCTCGGAAGCGGTAAACCGATGTAGCGCAAACTTCAGTTTGCGACCCTCTCGAAGAAAATCGCAAACTGAAGTTTGCGCT
>DASRZC010000172.1:0-39428 GCA_035686785.1 Kapaibacterium sp. (SeqCode) | reverse complement strand
ACTTCCTGCTCACATTTCCGTAGATCACGATCTCTTTAATATTACCATTGCAGGCATTCCTATTCGTCACGCGCATGTCTTTGGTTCGGAAGTATCGTTCACTCCCGCCTAAGCTTGAACGCTTTGAGAATTGGAAGCTTTGTACCGAAGAAGAACCACTCCGCAAAATAGAACCACTCACATGAACGCAGTACCCAAAATTGTCGAGGCACAGTATCTACACGATCACATGCTCCGTCTTCGATTTCTCGATGGCTACACCGAGGATTTCGACTTCGAACCGCTTATGCAAGGAAAAATGAGCCGCGCGCTCCGTGATCTCGATTTTTCATGCAGTTTCGAATCGTAGCCGGTGGGCTGGAATGGCCAAATGGATATGACGTCTGCCCAACGCTTTTGCGGTATCAGTTGGAGCCTGCTCATGCTGAAACGGTTTAACATTGATGGAGGCCCAACGACGAGCGGCGCCGTTGCGGCGGGCGGGGTGATCGAGGAGAAGAAGAGGAAAGTCTGAACCGGGATTTACAGGATTGGATGGATTTTCAGGATGGGAATGAAATCGCTTAGAATATTTCCAGTGGTTTTCACCGCATGCATTTTTGCCGCGTGTGGGGCAACGAAGTACGCGCCGGTGCGCGGTTCCTTGCCTATAAGTACGGGCTATCTGGAAGCGCCGTTAGACAGCACGACGTGGCAAGTCTCCTTCGTTGCTAATCCGGAGACCGAAATTGGAGTGGTAAATCGTTACGTGCTGTTTCGCGCTGCAGAATTGACCGCCCAACACGGCTTTGATTATTTCCTTGTCCTCGACTATTGGAATAATTCGAATGCATCCTCGGTGGGGATGGAGCCAGAGCCATCGCTTGTTTCATGCCCGACTAGAAGCCCCGCCTTTCCAAACGGTCTGCCCCAGATTCCACAATTCGTCGAAGGTTCTCGCTCGGCCGCGATGACCGTCCGTATGATGCATGGCCGGTCGCCAGTGAATAATTCCCGCGCGTATGATGCGCATTTTGTAATCGCGTCGATGGGGCCATCCATTGCTCGCGGTGATTGAAATATTTTCGTATTTTTGCAAAGTAAAAGTGTTCGTTAGATTAGTTAAACCATTGTCTTTATCACCATGAAAAATAAAAACAGAGTGATTGCTGTAGTTGGGATCGGATTGTTGTTTCTTGCTTCCTGCGCGACGAAGTACGCGCCGGTCAGCAACTCCTTTTGGACGGGACACACCGGCTACTCGGAAGTCCCGCTCGATAACGCGACCTGGCAGGTTACCTTCTGCGGCAACGACCAGACGACAGACGACATCGTCAACCGCTATGCGCTCTATCGCGCGGCCGAACTCACCACGCAGCACGGGTTCGATTATTTCGTCGTGCTCGATAACAATGACGTCGCGGCTCTGACTTCGACCGTTAATCATAACGATACGAAAGAGACGAAGATCGAACATGATATCGATCCGCAAACGGGTAAACCCATTCCTGTCGCCGTGACGACAAACAACCGTACTTCCACCGTTACCACGACGGCATCGCACACCGTGACCAAGACCGTTCGCATGTTTACCGGCGCGCGGCCTGCGGACAATCCGGCTGCTTATGACGCGCACGCGATGCTTGCGCTCATGGGGCCGAGCATTCAGCGATAAGTGGATGGAAGGCCGCATCACCGCAATTAAGCGCCAGAAGAAAGATTCCGCGCGCGCCTCGATCTTCCTCGATGAGGAATTCTCTTGCTACATCATACGGTTGTATGTATATGCGAAATGAATTTGAAGCAATCATCGAGAAGGATGGGGAATGGTACGTGGCCTATTCCCCCGAGATTCCTGGCGCCAATGGTCAGGGGCGCACCCAGGAAGAAGCTCGAAAAAGCTTGAGTGAGGCAATCGCATTGATCCTCGATGACCGGCGTGAAGATGCTCTGCGTGGGCTTCCCGCGGAAGCAATCCGCGATATGGTCGTTGTCGAGTGAAACGCGAAGAGTTATTGAAACGCTTGCGACGTGATGGGTGCTACCTGAAGCGCGAAGGTAGCGGTCATTCGCTCTGGTGTAATGCAAGAACCGGGCATTGCGAAGCAGTTCCCAGGCATGTTGAGATTGGGGAGGGATTGGCGCGTAAGATCCTCAAAAATCTTACGAAGAAAGAGAAGTAATGGAAGGCCGCATCACCGCAATTAAGCGCCAGAAGAAAGATTTCGCGCGCGCCTCGATCTTTCTCGACGAGGAATTCGCCTTCGGCGTGTGCGACCAGTGGCTCAATAATAGAACGATGTGCTGCATACCCGCGTTAACATACTCATGACTACCACCGCGACATTTCGCCTTTCGAGCGATGAACTCGACCCGAGTTTTGTCGAGAAGATCAAGAGCCTCTTCGCACACCGCGAAGTAGAAATCATTGTCCGCGAACCGGAAACCGACGAGACCGAGTATCTTCTCGGAAATCCCAAGACTCGCGAGCGGCTGCTGGAATCGACTGCGAATATTCGTGAGGGCAAAAATTTGGTCGAAGTCGATCGTACCGCCTTTCACTAATGAAGGTCATCTTTGAAGGCCGGGCATTCCGGGAGTTGCGCGAATGGGCGGAGACCGACCCCAAGACCGTCAAGAAGATTTTTCGGCTCATTGATGATATCGACCGTGACCCCTTTCACGGCCTGGGTTTCCCCGAGCCGCTCAAGCACGAACTGGCAGGCTTCTGGTCCCGCCAAATCAATGAAAAAGATCGCCTGGTATATGGAGTCCATAGTGGTGTGATTCAGGTTGCATCATGTAAAACCCATTATGCTTGATGGAAGGCCGCATCACCTCGATTCAACGGCAGAAGAAGGACTCTTCGCGCGCGTCCATCTTTCTCGATGAGGAATTCGCCTTCGGCGTGTGCGACCAGACGGTGGAGCAATTCCGTTTGCGGAAGGGCGATTACATCGACCGCGAGTTGTTCGAAAAAATCACCGATTTCGATTATGGTGTCGAGGCAAAGCGGATTGCGCTCCATTATTTGAATTATCGCGCACGGAGCGAGAAGGAGATTCGTGAGCGGCTCGAAAAAGAAGACATTCCCGAAGCGATCGTTCTTCGCGTGCTCGAATTCCTGAAAGAGAATCGGTTAGTCGATGATGAAGCCTGGTCGCAGTCATTCGTGAACGATAAGCTATCGCGGAAACCGGTTTCTTCGAAGCAACTGGAATTCGGCTTGAAGCAAAAAGGGGTCTCGAAAGAAGTAATCGAAGAAACGATTGCGAACCTCAATGCCAATGAGTCCGATGAAGAGCGCGCCCTACAGGCCGCCGAAAAACGCTGGCCACGAATTGTGAAATCGGAGAACGATCCCCGAAAGCAAAAGCAGAAGCTCTACACTTTTTTGGCGGGGCGTGGGTTCTCCTTTGGAACAATCGATGAAGTTTATAAACGAATCTGTATGGACCGCGTGGACGAGATGGACGATGTGGACTGACCTTATGGTGTTTCCATTCATCCTTCCACCTTCCTCCTTCCTCCTTGCCCCATGACGCTCGCCCGCTCGATCTTTATTTTTCTCGGGGCGCTGATTTTTTCAACGCTGCTGTGGGCCTATGTCCGACTTTCCGCGGCGGGAGAAATGGATGTCGATTTGCCGGTGAAACTCACGGCGCCGAAAGGCTTCGCGCTTGTTTCGGGCTTGCCTGCGCGCCTGCATACGCGTGTCCGTGGCGCGGGATGGCAAATCCTTCTCATGGATTTTACGAAAAATTCAAGCTTCCGGTTCGATCTCAGCGAGCGCACCATGCTGCCTGGAGACAGCATTCTAATTCACAGTGATGAAATTACGAATTCGGCAATGCTCCCGAGCGAGCTTCGCGTACTAAAGGTTGAACCGGATTCGCTCGATCTTCAATTTGGGAAAGCCGTTCGAAAAGTCGTTTCGATCGAGCCACGCCTCGAAGTCGATCCTGGTCGGGGCTATACCATTGTTGGCAGCCCGTCTGGTACACCGCGCGCCGTGCTTGTGGTCGGCGCGGCAAGCATTCTTGATTCGCTGGCGTCACTGCCCACGCAACCAGCCATCGTACGAAGCGCAAGGGAAGATGTGGACCGTTCGCTGCCGCTCTCGGATTCGCTCGATAATTTTATCACGATTCCGAATGCACCTACGGTCGCCGTGCATGTTTCGGTCGAAGCCGTGGGCGAGCGGAAAATCGCGCGTATCCCAGTTGCTATCGATGCGCTGCCGCCACAATACGAACTGATTCTCATTCCCAACACGGTTGCTGTCACGGTTCGCGGCGGCGTGGACGAGCTTGCGAAGCTCACGCCGCAGTCCATTCACGCGAGCGTGATGTATAACCCGGTGGTGTTCGATACCGCGAGCGCGATCGTGCCGAATATAGAAGTTCCCGAAGGGATGACGTATCTTTTTTCGGATCCAGCGAGCCTGCAATATATCCTTCGAAAAAAATCGGAACCCGCGCCGGTTAAAAAGCCGATGCGGATTCTTCACGATACGGGGAGGGGCCATGCTGCTCGGTGATGCCTCCTTCATCGTCGTCGATGTGGAAACGACGGGCCTTTCCGCCGCGAACCACCGCATCACGGAAATTGCGCTCGTGCGCCTCGAAGCCGGGGCGATCACGGGGTCCTTTCAAACCCTCGTCAATCCGGAGCAACATATTTCTTCCTTCATCACGCAACACACAGGCATCACAAATGCGATGGTTTTTGGGAAGCCGAGATTCGGTGACGTTGCGACAGAAATCAAAAGTTTTTTTGCTAAGACGGCATCTCCCGTTCTGGGAGGCCACAATGTAAAATTCGACCATGGATTTCTCGTACAGTCCTTCGCGCGAGAAGGACACACGTTCGAGCTTGCTTCTGGCCCGATCTGCACGTGCCGGCTCGCGCGGCGCTTGCTGCCGCAGCTTCGGAGCAAATCCCTCAAGAGCGTGCAGGACTATTTCGGAATTAAAAATCCGCGCCAGCACCGCGCATTAGGAGATGCCGAAGCGACCGCAAATATTCTCGCGCGCTTTATCGAGCTGGCCTCGGAAATGGAGATCGAAACGCTCGAAGATTTCCTCCGGCTGCAATATGCAAAACCGAATTATGCGCGGCGAAAGACAAAGCGCGAAGGATCGCTACGCGAAAAAGTAAAAGCGTTCCCAGAACGGCCCGGTGTTTATACGATGACGAGCGCCGACGGCACCGTGCTCTATGTCGGGAAGGCGAAGAATTTGCACAACAGAATTGCTTCCTATTTTTCGCAATCGAACACGGAAGGAACGAAGCTCACGAAAATGATGCGCGCTGTGCGCGACATCACCTACGAAGAAACGGGCAGTGAACTTTCCGCGCTGCTCTTAGAGAGCCGGAAGATCAAGGAGCACCGCCCACGATTCAATACGCTCGACCGGTGGTATAAGCCGCAGAGTTTTATGCGGCTCGATGTGCAAACGGATTTTCCGGAACTTACTTTTATTCGCGAGCCGGTCCCCGATGGCGCGGAATACTACGGTCCCTTCCAATCGCGCGAGGCAGCCGAGGCGCTCATGGAAATCCTGAACCGCGCGTTCAAGCTGCGCGAATGCGGCGATAAATTTAAGATCGGCCCACAGCAGAAGCCGTGTCTTTATTATGAAATCGATCGCTGCGGCGCGCCCTGCGCGCTCAAGCAATCGAAGGATGAATATCGAATGGAAGTGCGGAAGATGCAGGAATTTCTTGCCGCAGGCGACGAAGGCATTCTCTCACACGTCGAACAAATCATGCGAGCATCCGCCGAGCGCCTCGATTTTGAAGAAGCAGAATTTTACAAGCGGCGACTCTTCGAACTTCGCCGCGTTCTGGGAACCGGCGGCCGCGAAAGCGCGAGCGTCAGTGGAAATGATTTTGTGATCT
Source organism: Kapaibacterium sp. (SeqCode) (assembly GCA_035686785.1). Lineage (GTDB taxonomy): Bacteria > Bacteroidota > Ignavibacteria > Palsa-1295 > Palsa-1295 > PALSA-1295. Next base: position 33,545 of record DASRZC010000172.1, on the reverse strand, counting down.
TAAACCCCATAGATCCAACCCAATGTGAAGTGCTGTTCGTCCGCTTTGGACAATTACTCAAGCAAATCACGCTCGGCACAGGACATCTTGCCATCGCCGAGCAATGGTTCGCGCGGCAACTCCGCATTTATTATGGCGCCACTTCCGCGATTCCTCCGAGTGCCGGCAAACCGGAAATCGACGAGATGCGAATTCTCGCCCGATGGGTAGAATCCAGCAGGAAAAAAGGAAGCCGAATTATTTATATCGAGCAGGATTGGGAAGCTTCGGTGAAGAAGCTGGTGCATGAGTTGAAAGAATTGTTCAATACCAATAGCAGCGGGACAAATAGCGCTGCTATTTTGTCCCGCGAAAAGAAACTGGTCTTACGTCCGATGAACACATGAACGAACATTTTATCGACAACAATGGCGTTCGCATTCACGCGCTCGAATTTAATCCATCGTCCGATGGAACTCCGCTCGTGATGGTCCCCGGTATGGGGAATGCCGCGGAAGAAATTGCGGAAAGCATTGGCGATCTGCTTTCGCGGAGGACGATCATCCTCAGCCTGCGAGGCCGTGGCAAGAGCGATTCGCCGCAGGCCGGTTGGCGTCTCGAAGACCAGGCGTCCGACATAGCTGCCGTAGTAAAGCATTTCAGTTTTTTCAAGATTGCACTCTTCGGTCATTCGACCGGCGGATCGATTGCCGCGAGATCACTGCCTATGATTTCCGCCGGGGTTGTAGCTTTTATCATCGGCGATTTCCCGCCGTTTTACCCTGTGTATAGTGAAAGCTGGGCGGCGCGTGTAAAAAAAATGGGATTGCCCATGACGGATATTGCGCTCGCGGGAATTGTGCGAGATGCGAGGCAGACCATTGTTTCCGAATATCTGAATTCGGTACGTAATCTTTTCGCAATCACGGGCGATCCCGATACGTCGTTACTGAAAGCGGATGACATCGCACGGCTCGAACAACTTTTTCCGCAAATCAAAATCGAACTGCTCAGCGGTTGCAGCCATGAATTTCTTTCGGACGACCCCAAACGTTCGGTCGATGCTATCGAGCATTTTATTTCGATGCTCTAAAGCGTTTGTGGAGCCGGATTGACATTTCTTTCGTTCCAATAGGTGATGATTTCCCGAACATTACTATTGACCGCCGCCTTTTCTGCCATCTTCATTCTCAGCGCTTCCAAAATCCAGGCGCAGGATACCACACGAAGTATTTCGGTCGGGCCGGAACTTCTTGTCGGCGGCGCGTTTCCACAAAGTTCAACGCTGAAACCGATCACCGCGTATCAGATCGGCGTTCGTTCCAAATTTCCATTGGGACATTCGGATTGGGGCTTTCGCCTGGAGGCCTCGTACCGGCACCTTGAAATTCAGTGGTCCACGAGTTATTACCAATACGAATTTGAGGCTGGTTATTTCTTTTTGGGTCCGGCACTGCAGTATAAGTGGTTCGAACTGGGTGTCGATGTCGGAGTACCCACCAGCGGGAATTTTAATACGTTCGGCGGCCAGCTTGCCGATACGAGCGTAGGTCTATCGAGTTCCGAAATCAACCCGCTCATCCAAATTGCTGCCGCTGTGGCCGTTCCCATAGCGGAAACGGATGGGAACCGGCTCTCGCTCCTCTTCACGGGTGCCTACGGAATTTCATCGCAAATAGAAACAAAATATATTATTTTGCACCCGCCGAATTCGCGAGAACCTGTTGCGCAGACCGGCGGCGCGCTCGGGCCCATCAGCACGCTTGAAATTGGCCTGACTTACGAATTCAGCTCCACCCATCCCGACGACGAGTGGAAATAATTTTTCCGCGGCGTGTGCGACTTTTTCCCATCTCATGTCTCTTATCTCCAAATCCGAAAATGATGACCGGTCATTCTTGACGGAATAACGCAGCATGACACCACACGATAGCGAAAAGCAGGTGCGATTCATGGCCTTATTAGAGCCATGCCTCGCCAAGCTTTCGCGCTATTGCCATGCGATGACAAAGGATGTTGAAAACGGACGCGATCTCTTAAGCGATGCAATCCTGCTCGCTTATGAGAACTTCGAAAAACTCCGCGCGCCGGAAGCCTTTACGAGCTATATCTTCACCACCGCGCGCCGGCTTTATTACCGGCGCGAGCGGAGGAAGAAGCTCTGGGGAATTTTTCCGAGCGGAGCCGAAGAAATCGCGGACGAGCGGGAACCCTCGCCAGAAATTCGGCTCGATCTCGAAATGCTCGACCGCGCGCTTGCCGCGCTGCCGGAGAAGCAGCGCGAGGCCGTGGTACTCTTCGAAATTTCGGGGCTTTCGCTCGCGGAAATTCGGGAAGTCCAGGGCGGATCGCTTTCGGGCGTGAAGTCGCGGATCGTTCGAGGGCGCGAGAAACTCGCCGAATTGCTCGGTGAGCGAACGGCAGGCCGATCGGGTGGCGGGAACGCCACCCGCCACGCACGCCGAACGAACCCGACATCCTTTGAACGCGCACAGGTCGCAACTCTAATGAGGGAGAAATTATGATGAACGAAAAACTTCAACCATCGGAAGTATTGACGAAGCATTTCGCGCCATATCGCGAAGAAGCGCCGATGCTTTCCGCTCCCGAAATCGAGAAGCTCGTGGCCAAACGTGACATGCTGCCTAACAACCACCCCCCAGCCCCCTCCTTCTTTAGGAGGGGGAGTAAATTCAACGTTAGGAGAATTATCATGACACTCAGCGGAATTACCGGACTTGGATTAGCAGCTTACTTAGCATTTTTTAGTGCTTCTCATGGGACGAATGGGACAGATCAGACCGATCAGTCCTACGCGGCTCATCCGTCCCATTTTGCGCAGGCTAAACTTCCGCAGCTTGCCCAGCCAGCAAGTATTCCCGCGAAGAATGCTCCGCAGCCCCACGCTAACCCCGCCACCCGCGGCCCCTGGAGCGCCGGCAACGACCAAATCTACGCCGACCTCACGCGCGAAGAATTAGCGCGGCTGGGGATAGTGGTTAGGAATGACAGCGTGCTATCCTATAAGCTCAATAAAAAGGACAGCGTGGAATGCACCGAACTTTCCCAATTTACGATAAAGGGGATAAAGTATAAAGGCCATTCGATCGGAGGTATGGGTATCAAAGCTTTGGCTCCGCTCGGCGTGAATGCGCCAAGATTTTATCCCATTCTAATGACCTTCTCTAATGGGAATGGCGCAGCCTACCGAATTGAGGATGGCAAGGGGAGCGAAATTGGAATGATTGGTCCGGAGGATGCTCAGAAAGATTTTCGAGCGTGGCTTGAAACGCCGGGCACTCCCGGGCTTCATGCTCTTGGCTTTACGACTTCATGTTACACTTCATCCCCGTGCAAAAATTGTCCGGCGATTGTGATCGATACCGTAAAGATTATGATCGGAAAAGATCTCACACCATCTCCATTCCCCTTGATGGCGCCAGACATCGATGGCCTCTCCGGTACACTCAAACAGGCATTCTTGCAACTGGCTCACTTTTACGATGGCAGCAATTCGATAAAACCGTTATTCGCCTGGCCCAAGACACTCACGATCAAGGTGGATACTTTTACAGCACGAAACTTGCTCGATCAGATGAACGAGGAAGAAAACAGCTCTTCCATGCAGCACTTGCGTTCCATCATGGCACATCTGAATGAGCTTGTTCCCGTCATCGTCCGCATTAAGCCAGGCACCGGCGCGCCCGGCCCGAACGACTTCATCTTCTGGTACGAGCCAAGCGAAGAACTATTCAACGCACTGCCGCCGGTGCAGGCCACGCTCTTCCGCGCGAAGCTAAATGAGTTGCCGCATTGCATGACAGCGCCGAATGCGGTGATGACAAGTGCCGAGGTAACATACTGCGAAACGAAACCCCAGGAAGTGCAAGTAACCGTTCAGGATTTGACCGGCAAAACGTTCCTTATCATGTCTCAATCGGCAATAGCGGGCGATAACGTTTTAGATTTTACCACGGCAACGCTTCCATCGGGAATGTACATTCTCACGGTCCGCGATCGCGAGGATACATTACGTTCCCAAAGGCTTTGGGTCGAGAATGCTCATCCGAAGCTGCCGAAGGAAATCGCGTGGAGAAATCTTCCTCATGCACCGGACGAAATGATCTTTGTGAATAATGGTGGGTCGGTACCACTTAATCCTACTTCTCTACACGACGATACCACGGGGATGGAGCCGGTTGGCATTCCTAAAATCCCCATGGTCGAACTGACGGATGAACCACTTGCAAATCTTGGGATTACGAGCAACTCGTGGATGGTAACCTACTATCTCTCCTCTGATGAGCCAGGAAAAATTCTATCTGTTGGCATTCTTCGGTCCTGGGGTGCACAAATGCGAACGATTGACTCTGATGACGTTCATGTGCGGATTTCGGAAATTAGGCCGCGGTTAATTACTGATGCAATTGGAAGGAAAAGATTGGTTACCAATTTCGGTGCTGGGCCATGGAACTCAAAGACCTTAGCTCAGGATGCAGAAAAAGCTACGCATGAAATAGATCGGCTTGTGCCGATTCTTTTCCGGGCTTCGAACACCTCTGATTCCATCGGCGCGCGCGATCTCATCTTCTGGTACCAACCCACGCCGGCGTTCCTCGCCGCGCTGCCGGATTCGGCGCGCGCCATTGCGGAGCAAATGATAAACGGCATGGGGAACGGAAACGAATCCATAGCAATGGTACATGGTGCGATCGAACAGGCGATTGCGTATCCCAATCCGTCGCGAGGACGATTCACATTGAAGCTGTCGGTAAAGGGTGAGCGAAGTCTTACGTTCACGCTACGAAATCTACTCGGTCAGCCAGTAGCGCCGCCAACCGAGGCACGCGTAAAGGGCGAAGGCGAACAACCGCTCGATTTCGGAACGATTCCAGAAGGCGTCTATCTGCTCGATATTACTTCCAGCCACGGGGAGCGGTATCTTCAACGCATTGTGATCGCTCGGTGATGATTTTATGTCGGGACGTGCGCGGCACGTCCCGACCATTTTTCGTTCAATACCATCAGCAACCGGATTATTTCTTGCTCGGTTATTCTCGCGTTTCGGCGCCGAGTACTATCAATCCTTTTACATATTTGAAGTGCCCGTCGAGGGAGCAGACCGGAAGCTGGTGCTGGCGCGCAATCGCGGCGATCCAAATGTCGTTCGTGGGAATGGGCGTGCCTGCTCGACGCAATTCCGCGAAGATGGAGGCGTAGTGTTCCGGTGTTTCCGAATCCGGGTACAGAATTGATGTTTGGCGCGCAGTAAGCCGGTTCCGGAATAATGTGCGATTATGTTCCTCCTTGGTCCCAAGCCGAAATCCTGCGAGTAGCTCCGCAATGACGATAAAAGGAAAGACCATCCGATCGACAGATTCAAAAACCTGCACGATCTCCCGCTTCCCATTATAGAGAGCGGTGTATGCGTTCGTATCGATGAGAGCTGCCTTCATTTCCAGAGGTCCGGGTCGATCTCTCGAAACGGGGCCGTGTTGCGTTCGAACTCTTTCAAATCCTCATCGCTCCAGGTTCCGAATTCCGGAAAGCGGCGGAGTACATCGGGCACGGCATTCTTGTCGAGCGCGCTCTTACCATTCGTCTCAGCCGTTTTTGTACCGATCTCGTGCAAATACCGGCGGACCAATTCCTCGACGCTGACATGCAACTCCTTCGCCTTATGCGTGAGTGCCAACATGACGGAATCGTCAATTTGTGATATATGAAGGGTATTCTGCATTCAAAATTAAAAACCGCTTTGGTGTTAAACTCGTTCAGCGGCCATTCACATTATTTCCCTTCCATCACCACCACCGGCAGAATCACTTCTTCCATCGAGATGCCGCCGTGTTGGAACGAATCGCGGTAGTAGTTCAGGTATTTGTGGTAGTCGGTCGGATAAACAAAATAGTAATCTTCTTTTGCTATGATGTAATTCGCCGCCGCGCCGCGAACGGGGAGCTTGTAGTCCTCGGGTCGCTTGATGATCATCGCCTGCTTCTCTTCGGCTTTCACGTTGCGGCCATATTTATAGCGGAGGCTCGTGGAAGTTTCGCGGTCGCCCAGGACTTTCGCGCCGCGCAGGCTGCGAATCGAGCCGTGGTCTGTCGAGACGATTATTTTGAGACCCGGCACCGTCGCGAGCGTCTTGAACATTTCGAACAAACTCGAATGCAAAAACCAGGAGCGCGTAAGCGAGCGATAGGCGCTTTCATCGGGCGCGATCTCCTTTAGGATGGGCGAATCACTCCGGGTATGCGCGAGCATATCGACGAAATTCACAACGATAGCGGTGAAATGGTTCTTCGCTGTTTGGGTAATGTTTTGTGCAATGCCCGCGCCAAAATCGCGGTCGATGATCTTTATGTATTTCAACTCGTTGCGCAGCTTGACGCGCTTGCGGTCCAATAATTTTTGAAGCATCGCCGCCTCATCGCGGTTGAGCGAATTCTCATCGTCTTCTTTCGAAGTCCACATATTTGGGAAAAGCTTTCCGAACTCCGAGGGAAACAGCCCGGAGAAAATCGCATTGCGAGCATAGGGCGTGGCCGTTGGAAGAATGCCAAAATGATAGTTCCGTGTGATCTTATAAAGATTCCGCAGCTCGGCCTCCATGATAAGCCATTGATCGAGCCTCATGCAGTCGATGACAAAAAAGACCACGTTCTGCCGCTTCTCCGATTGCACTTCGGGCAGCACCCACTGCTCGACAATATCGGGCGACATTGGCGGGCGCTCCGCCGCGTTCGATTCCACGTAAATCGTATTCACCCAATTTTGGTAATGCCGCTCGACGAATTTGCCGAACTCCGCGTTCGCCTCCCGCTTCTGATCGAGAAGCGTTTGCTTGAGTCCCGTGCCGGTGTACTCATCGAATTCCAGTTCCCACCCGACGATCTTGGAATAAATCTCGATCCAATCCCGCGCGTTTGTAGCGTTCATCAGGTCGAGCGAGATGCGCGCGAATTCCTGCGTATAATCTCGCGAGACCGCTTCGGAGACGATCGCGCGCCCCTCCAGAAATTTCTTTACCGCCAGCAAGACCTGTGTCGGATTGACGGGCTTCGTGAGATAATCCGAGATTTTTTTCCCGATAGCCTGCTCCATCAAATCCTCTTCCTCGGATTTTGTAACCATGACAATTGGCGTTTCCGGCCGCTCGGCTTTTAATCGTTCGAGTGTTTCCAGGCCGCCCATGCCAGGCATGTTCTCGTCTAAAAAGACGAGATCGATCGACTCATCCGGAGGGATGGCGAGCGCATCCTCGCCGCTCATCGCGGTGCGAACGGTGTAGCCGCGGCCTTCGAGCAGCATGATGTGCGGGCGGAGCAGGTCGATCTCGTCATCGACCCAGAGAATATTGCCTTTGGTCATTGCATAGTTGAACGCGAGAATGCCGAGAGCGTTTCACCGGGACTATTTCCGGACTAATTGCCCATGATTTTTTGTTACACTTATTCCTCCTAATGATAGCGACTCGCTCGATCCGAACAATGAAAGATATTCAAGAGTCAACCGTGGAAACCGCGCCGGCAGCATGTCCGCATTGCGGGCCGATGCCTCCAGCAGCAACGAATGGAGCAGTTTCTCAGAATGCGGAATATACCTGCCCGATGCACCCCGAAATCCGGCAGGACCATCCGGGTTCCTGCCCGAAGTGTGGCATGGCGCTCGAACGGGTTTCGGTAGCGGCACCTTCGCAAAAAGTCGAATACACCTGCCCGATGCACCCGGAGATCGTCCAGGACAAGCCGGGAGCGTGCCCTAAATGCGGAATGGCACTCGAGCCGCGAACCGTAAGCGCGGAAGAAGAAAAAAATCCCGAGCTTGTGAGCATGTCTCGCCGGTTTTGGGTAAGCCTCGTCCTCATGGTCCCGGTGCTGGCCATTGCGATGGCGGATGTCCTTTCGCCATTATCTTCGCTCTTTGGCGGCATCTCCATGCCGGGCCGCGAGTGGTTGGAACTTATTCTCGCCACGCCCATCGTGCTATGGGGTGGTTGGCCGTTTTTCGAGCGCGGGTGGCAATCGATCGTGAATCGCAGCCTGAATATGTTCACGCTGATCGGGCTGGGAATCGGAGTCGCGTATGTGTATAGCCTCATCGCCACACTGTTTCCGGGAATTTTCCCAGCGGCGTTTCGCGGCCCAGGCGGAACGGTAGCCGTCTATTTCGAATCGGCGGCGGTGATTACCACGCTCGTTCTGCTCGGGCAAGTACTGGAACTGCGAGCACGCAGCCAGACGGGTGCGGCTATTAGATCGCTCCTCGGACTAGCGCCGAAGATGGCGCGGCTACTTCGTGAAGATGGAACGGAAGCCGATGTGCCACTCGCCGAAGTCCAGCCCGGCGACCGCTTACGCGTTCGGCCCGGTGAAAAAATCCCCGTCGATGGTGTAGTGATCGATGGCTCGAGCAGCGTGGACGAATCCATGATTACCGGCGAAGCGATTCCCGTGGAGAAAGAAAAAGATTCCCGCGTTACCGGCGCGACGGTGAATGGCACCGGCGCGTTCGTGATGCGGGCGGAGCGCGTCGGCTCCGAAACACTGTTAGCGCAGATCGTGCGAATGGTAGAAGACGCACAGCGCAGCCGCGCGCCAATTCAGCGCATGGCGGATGTCGTCTCCAGTTATTTTGTTCCCATCGTTGTCGGTATTGCTGTGATAACATTTATCGTATGGGGACTTTGGGGACCCGATCCTCGCATGGCGCACGCGATCATCAATGCGGTTGCCGTGCTCGTCATTGCGTGCCCGTGCGCGCTGGGACTTGCCACACCGATGTCTATCATGGTGGCGACAGGCAAAGGCGCAACGGCCGGCGTGCTCTTCAAGAATGCGGAAGCAATCGAGCTGATGCGCAAAGTCGATACACTTGTAATAGACAAAACGGGAACGCTAACGGAAGGAAAGCCGAAACTCGTTTCGGTCGAACCGGCGGCAGGAATCGAGACAGAAAAGCTCTTACGTCTCGGAGCGAGCCTCGAACGCGCCAGCGAACATCCTCTCGCGTCGGCAATTGTAAAGGGCGCGGAGGAGCGTGGAGTCGCGCTTGCCGAGGCCAAAGACTTCGAATCACTCACCGGCCGAGGCGTGCGGGGAACGGTCGATGGTGAACATGTGGCATTGGGTAATCAAAAACTTCTCGAAGAAATGGGCATTGCTTCCGGCGATTTTTTAACGAAGGCGGAATCCTTGCGCGCCGATGGGCAGACGGTGATGTTCGTCATCGTCGAAAATAAAATTGCGGGATTGCTCGGCGTGGCCGACCCGATCAAAAATACCACGCCGGACGCCATTCGCCAGCTCCACCAGGATGGCATTCGCATCGTCATGCTGACGGGCGACAGCAAAACAACTGCGCAGGCTGTGGCGAAAAAGCTCGGCATCGACGAAGTGATCGCTGAAATATTGCCACAGGATAAAGCCGGCGTCGTGAAACGCCTCCAAGCCGAAGGCCGCTTCGTGGCGATGGCAGGCGATGGAATTAACGACGCTCCGGCGCTCGCGCAGGCGCAGGTCGGAATCGCGATGGGCACGGGAACGGACGTGGCGATGCAATCCGCGGGTGTAACCTTAGTGAAGGGCGACCTACGCGGCATTGCGCGCTCGCGCGCGCTCAGTACCGCGACGATGAAGAACATCAAGCAGAATTTGTTTTTCGCCCTCGTCTATAACACGCTCGGCGTCCCCATTGCCGCCGGGGTACTGTATCCATTTTTCGGATTGCTGCTAAGCCCCATGATCGCGGCGGCGGCAATGAGCTTTAGCTCGGTCTCCGTTATCGCAAATGCTTTGCGGTTGCGCACCGCGAAGGTGTAGCCGTGACCTTCAGGTCACGGTGGCTCGCTCGTTACGGCACCGCGACCTTAAGCACCGCCCCATCCAAACGAACGAAATAGAGACCACTCTGAAGATGCGGCAATGAGAGTTCGCTTTGGCCCGGCGCAATCTCGAAGCTTGCGGCTTTCAAGCCAAGAGGAGTGTAAAATTCGAGTGTGCGTGGATGTGTCAAAACTGAAAAGGAACATTTAATCGCGTTATTCATCATCCAAATTGAGAATGGAGACGACGCAGCGATTTGAGAAACCGACAACGGAGAAATGACAGATCCAGTAATCTGTGGAGTACCCGATATAAGTTCCAAACTTGAATAATAATCATAAAAAGGGGGAACGTCTTCCGCGTTGAACCAAAAGGACGAATCGCTCAATGCAACCACATTCCTTACGAAGTTCGGATCAGTTACAACAATGGAGTCTCTGGTATAATGAAAACTATCACATATCACCCTCCAATTATGAGCGAACTGCGAATTGAACCCGCCAGAATCCTCGCTATATTCAATCGAAAGATCTGTAATCGCCGACGTCTGTGTGTCGAATTTAATTCCGATACGATAACTAACCGTTACGGGACTAAAAAAAACATTTGACGTATCGGTCATGCCAAATGTTAGAGAATCATTCTGAAATCTGTAGCTTGACTTAGTAAATTGTGTATCGATCCGAACGGAGTAGGATTCTTGATACGAAAACTTTTGTGCGGTGGGTGCTTGCGAAGAATCGGTTGAGTAGGTTGTGTCGAAATAGGTTCCCGCGATCCGAAGTGCGATTTCAAACGGAAGTTTTAAGGGACAGGCAGAATTACCTTGGGCCCAAGCTGGATTGGTCGCCGGGGGCATGAAAAAGAAGACTACGAGAAGCAATCGCTTCATAATAAAACCGTTAACGGTCCCTCCACATCAATGATTCGCTCCTAAGCCAGCGGATTCGAATGCAAAAACGTCTCCTCGCCCTCATCTAACCGCGTGAGTTCGCCCTTCAGATATTCAAACGCTTCCTCCGGCGTTTCGGAGAAGTGAATGAGGTTGAGATCGGAGCGCGAGATCGTGCCATAATAGGCGAGCTTGTCAAAGTCGATGATCTCTTTCCAGTAACTTTCTCCATAGACGACAACAGGCATCTTCTTGCGAATCTTGCCGGTCTGGATGAGCGTGAGGCATTCGAAGAGTTCGTCCATCGTGCCGAAGCCGCCGGGGAACGCGACGAGCGCCTTGCCCAAATACGCGAACCAGAACTTGCGCATGAAAAAGTAATGGAATTCGAAATTCAGCTCGTCGGTGATAAAGCTGTTTGGCATCTGCTCGAAGGGAAGCGCAATATTGAAGCCGATGGACTTTCCACCGGCGAGCATGGCGCCTTTGTTCGCAGCTTCCATGATGCCGGGTCCGCCGCCGGAGCAAATCACATAGCGCTGTTTGAACGAGTGCGTTTTGATCGTTTCGACATTGACGTAGGGAATTTGCTCCTTCACTTGTGCGGCAGCGATCTGCCCTTTTGCCAATTGCTCCTTCTCGTATCCCTGCGCGGCCTGCGTGATAGACCAATCCGTTAGCAGCCGCGCGAGTTCGGAAGCTTCTTCGTAATATCTCGAAAGCTCGCTGTGCATCCGGGCGCGGCGCATCGCTTCTTCAAGCTCGGTCTGAACTTCCGGTGTGAGCGAATGCGTCTGCTCGGCGAGCAAGCGGGCGTTCTCGAGTTGATGAATCTCCGCCGCCGCCTCTTCCGGCGATTGCAGCCGAGCGGAACCAAAGAAGACGATCGTATCGCGCACGCGCGCATGTGCAAGCCGCGTTCGCGGCTCGATGTACTCCGCGAGAATACGGACGATCCGCGCCTCGGGGCTGGTCAGGAATGCTTCGTTTAAGTACGCCTTTTCGGCGCGTTGTTTTACGGCTGACATTCTGTGAAAAGTGCTAAAAGTACTGGAGTAATGCTAAGCATGGGGAACAATCCCCGTTTTTCTAACGAAGGGATGCCGTAATTCATTTTTGAATCACCAAAGAATTGCCATGGAAACAGAAAACCCGATAACAGCCTGCGCAATCAAGGCATCGCGGGCGATCATGCTGCCGCGGGGCCGCAGAATGCCGATTGGAGTCCATCCGGCCCAGTCGATTTCCTGTGACATCAACCCGGTATGCGTTCTTCCTTCCCACGCAAAAGAGTTCAAAGCATTCGCCCAGCCATAATAGGTGAGGTCCGTGCCCCAGGTCCACCAAATTAGGTTGAAAGAAATCGCCGAAGAAAGCCCCAATTCCTTATATAAAAAATAGGCGATCGCAGTTTGGATACCAACTTGTAACACTCGATAGATGGACCGGTCATGCCACTCGGTCGCCATGACATTGAATCCATAATAATCGATCAGAGAATACCCAAGCGTCGCGCCGATGACGTATTCATAGCGTTGAAGTCGCGTGCTGTCCTGGGCTTTCGCGCCGGAAGTCACGAGCAGCGCAAGCAAGGCACACATCAGGAGCTTTTTCATTTTCTTCACCAAAGAATAGCTATCGAAATCGAAAGTCCGATCATGGCTTGTGCCACGAGCGCATCGCGCGCGATAAGGCTTCCCTGCGGCCGCAGAAGACCGATCGGGGTCCATCCCGCCCAGGTAATATGATTAGAGCGAAGGCCATTGCCCGTCCGATTCTCCCATATCCCTATACTTTGCTTCCCAGGGTTAATCAGATCGGCCCAGCCATCGTATGCCAGGTCATCCCCCCACGACCACCAAATAAGATTGAATGCGATCGTCGAGGGCAAGCCAAATTTTTTATAGAGCAGATAGCTGATTCCCGTCTGTACCGATGCTTGAATCGTGCGGTACCACCAGGGGGCTTTATCGTTGACATTGTCAACACGAGCGAGGCTATATCCGATATAATCGGCGAGCGAAAATACGAGCGATGCTCCGATGACGTACTCGATGCGCTCAATGCGTGTGCCACTCGTATCATGAGCGAAAAAGGATTGCGAACGCAAGGGAGAGTTTTGCACCAGAAGAACGATAAGTGTAATGAAGACGAGCTTCATGCTATGTAAGAATCGACCTTCCTCCATCGACTATCAAACATTGCCCGGTCACATAAAGTGCATCGTAAGCAAAATACAGCACGGCGCGGACGATGTCCTCGGGTGAACCATAATGGCCAAGCGGAATTTTATCCTCGGCAATTCCTGGGATTTCCTCTTCCACTTGAATGGCGCCCGGCGCGACGGCATTCACCGTGATCTTTTTCGGCGCCAGCTCGCGGGCTAAGGCTTTCGTCAGCGTGATGAGCGCGGATTTCGAGACATTGTAATCGATGCGTTCCTTCCAAATCTGGACGCCGCCGAGCGAGGCGAGATTGATGATCGCACCGCCTTCCGGCATGTGCTCTGCAGACGCTTTTGAAATTTCAAATGGAGCAAGAAGATTCAGAGCGAGTGTATCCTGAAATTGCTTCATGGTGAGATTATCGAGCGATTCGCGTTTCGGGAAAACTCCGGCATTATTCACAACGATGTCGATTCCGCCCGCCAATTTCGCAAACCGTCCGATGATGGCGTCGGCTTCCTTCGTCACATCGCCCTTGATGAGAAAGACTTGTTTCGCGCCGCGCTTCAGACATTCGCTTTGGGCGTGATCGGCTTCGCGCTCGCTTGCGTGGTGATAATTGAGTCCGAGGACCGCATGACGTTCGGCGAAACCATAGGCGATATGGAGGCCGAGACGGCGGACGCCGCCGGTGATGAGAACGCGTTTAGTCCCGAGCAATTTTTGTTATCTCCAACATCCTTTCCAACGCAACTCTTGCCCACTTCTTTTCAGAGTCTGCCACGGCAATTTGGTTCTTCACACGACCCTCTTTCAAATTCTCCAGAATATCAAGCAGCGCCTCAGGCGAGATGCGGTACATCGTCGCGCACTCGCAGGCATAGGGCGCGAGCGTGGTGATGAATTGCTCGGGGTGCTGCTGCTTTAGCCTGTTGACCATGTGGTGCTCGGTTCCGATCGCCCATTTGCTTCCCGGCGGCGCCTGCTCGACAGTCTTGATGATATAGGAGGTCGAGCCAACTCTATCGGCTTGCCGAACGACTTCGAAATTGCATTCCGGGTGTACCATCACCTGAATGCCCGGATAGAGCGCGCGCATAATGCCGGGATGCGACGGCTGAAAATGCTGATGGACCGAGCAGTGGCCGCGCCAGAGAAGAATTTTTGCACGTTCCAATTCATCCGCAGTAAGGCCACCAGAAACGAAATGTAGTGGCGCGGTCCCCGCGTCTTCCCCGGGGAGGCTGGGGAACCCAGCCACTACACTCGCGGATTTCGTTTGATCGTAAAGTTTAATCTCTTCGAGTGGAATGCCTAATTGATAAAATGCGGTATTCCTTCCCAAATGCTGATCGGGGAAAAAGAAAATCTTTTCGAAGCCTTGCGCAAAAGCCCATTCGAAAATCGCGCGGTTGTTCGAGCTGGTCGAGACCGTCCCGCCGTGCTCACCGCAGAACGCCTTAATAGCCGCGCTGGAATTCATATATGTTACCGGGCAGACTTTTTCGGTATCGACATATTCTCCGATTTCGTCCCATGCATCCTGCACTTGCTCGATGCGCGCCATATCGCTCATCGAGCATCCGGCTTTAAGATCGGGCAAGATTACTTTCTGATGCGGCGCGGAAAGAACGTCCGCCGTCTCGGCCATGAAATGGACTCCGCAGAAAATAATAAACTCGCGGTCGTGGAGTTCCGAAGCAAAGCGCGAAAGTTCGAACGAATCGCCAGTGCGGTCGGCAAACTGGACGATGTCATCGCGCTGATAATGGTGTCCGAGAATAACAACTTTATCACGCAACTCCTCTTTGAGCACATGAATGCGGCGAACGACTTCGGGCGAAGTCGTTTCCGCCACGAGCGCCTCCTCGGCACCACCCTCTGCCCTTTCCTTGAAAAGGAGTGGGTTCTCTACTACTTCCAGTTCCAGAATATCAGACATTGAATGGCAGTTGAACCAGCGTTATGGGCAATTTATTACCCGTGCTATCCTGTACGGAAAGCCGGGCACCGGGATTCGCGTATTTCCCACGCACATACGCCAATCCAATGCTGCCGAATCGTGGGGATTTAGCGGCGCTTGTCACTTCGCCAATCTCATTCCCCAGCGGGGCAGACTCTGGAATCGTTGGGTCGATAATCCGGTCTCCGATAGAAGGGCTTCCCCCCTCGAACCGCAGCCCCATAAGGTGCCGCTGGACCTTTTGCTGCGCATCCAGCCGAGCAATCACCTCCTGGCCGATATAGCAACCTTTCGTAAAGCTGACGGCTGTAGAAGTCACCGGCGTTTCGAGCGGATTGTGCTTTTCGTTGATCTCGTTCGGGGCCATCGGAGTTCCATTTTCGATTCGCAAAACTTCGAATAGCTCATTTTCCATGATGGCTCCTCCGCGTGCCGTGACATCTTGCGAAAGTTGATCCCAGATTAGCGGCACATTCTCGGCGCTCGTAAGAATGAACCATCCGTTTCCAGCCAGACTCGGCCCCTTCACAAGCGTTGCACTGGCCGATTCAAAATGTAAATCGTAAACGTGTGTTCTCGATTCGGTTATACTCTCCTGTGCAAATTGGCTAAGAATCGAGGTTGCATTCAGTCCGCAGAGCAGAAATTGGTGGATTTTTTCGGTCGCCCGTTCGAAGCGCGCATCTTCCATGATCGTAAACTTATCGAGCCATTGTATGACTGCTTCCTCTTTTCCAGCGCTCGTGATAAGCAGCGTTTCCGCTGCCCCATCGCGCACGACTTTCAGCAAGTCGATCATCCGGCCTTTTTCATTCGTAAGAAAGGTGAGCGCCGCCACATTTTTCGCCTGCTCCAGCGGCTTCACATCGTTCGTGGACATACGGTGCAACAGATCGATCGCATCCTTGCCACGCGCGAAGAGGCGGCCAAAAGCGCGCGTAGCATCGAATAGACCGGCGCTCGCGCGAACTTTGGCATACTGGATTGGATCGACCATCATGTGCAGACAACAATTTTCAGGGTGAATTGAGTCACGCTGGCTCCATCGCGCTGGCAATACGAACGCGCACGCAGGAACGCAAGCATATCATGCAGCAGTTTTTAGAAATAAATAAGAAGCTAACCTTGCAAGTTTAACTGGCAAGGATACCTGTTCATCGGGTCCATACACATCACCATGCCACAAAAACAACAGGAAAACGCAGCTACGGAATTGGCGCTGGCGCTGGGGCTATTGGTCCGGCGCATGCGTTCGGCCGCGCCGGTGGAGTCGAACGAAGTCCCCTGGACGCAGATGGCCGTGATGCGACGCCTCGATCTCGAAGGGCCTGCCACGACGGCGGAACTCGCGCGGGCCGAGGGGGTGAAGCCGCAATCCATGGGGGCGACGGTCGCCGCGCTGGAAGCACTGGGAATAGTGGCACGGAAACCGCATCCAACCGATGGCCGACAAATGAATATCACGCTCACTGAAAAAGGCATGCGGATACGCAAAGATGCTCGCGTCGCGAAGCGGGCATGGCTGGCGCAAGCTATCGCAAAGCTCGATGCAAAGGAACAGCAACGGCTGCCCGCCCTCACCGAACTCCTAAAACGCCTGGCGGAACTGTGAGCAAGTACACCCTCCCTTCGGCTATAAAGAAAACCTCACTCCGCCGAGGTTCTATGTCGCATGCCTACCGAGCCCTCCGGCACCGCAATTTCAAGCTCTTCTTCGTTGGCCAGAGCATTTCGGTTATTGGCACGTGGATGACGAAGCTTGCTACCGCCTGGCTCGTCTATCAACTAACGCATTCGGCGCTGATGCTTGGCATCGTCGGTTTCGCGGGACAGATCGTCACGTTTGCGCTGGCGCCGGTGGCGGGCGTGTGGATCGAGCGCCTGAACCGCCGCAACCTGCTGGTATGGACTCAGGCCACCGCTGCGCTCCAATCCCTCGCGCTTGCGGCGCTCACGCTCGCGCATGTTATTACTCTCGAAGAAGTTATCATACTAGCCGCGGTGCAGGGATTGATCAATGCGTTCGACATGCCGGGCCGCCAATCCTTCCTGGTGCAGATGGTCAAAGGCCGCGAGGATTTGAGTAACGCAATCGCCATCAACTCCTCGATGGCAAACGGCGCGCGACTCGTTGGGCCAGCTATTGCCGGGCTGGTGATCGCAGCCGCGGGCACCGGCTGGTGTTTTTTGATCGACGGCGCGAGCTACCTTGCGGTGATCGCATCGCTCCTCATGATGCGCGTCGAGCCGTTAGTCCTTCGGCACCACGCAATGAGCAAGCTCGATCAAATGCGCGAAGGGTGGGATTATGTCCGAACCTTCCGCCCAATTCGCACCATCCTTCTGCTCTTTGCGCTAATTAGCCTGATGGGATATTCCTATTCCGTGCTGCTGCCGCTCTTCGCGGGCCAGGTGCTGCGCGGCGGCGCAACGACGCTCGGTTGGCTGACGGGCGCTTCGGGAGTTGGCGCGCTCACCTCCGCGCTCTCGCTTGCAGTCCGCAAAACAGTGGTGGGGCTTACGCGGATGCTCCGGCTCGCGACCGCGATGTTGGGAGTCGCGCTCATTCTTTTTGGCCTGTCGCACACGTTGTGGATATCGCTCATACTGATGGTGTTTATTGGATTTGGCATGATTCAGACCTCGTCGGCGAGCAATACGATCATTCAGACGCTGGTGCCTGAAGACAAGCGTGCGCGCGTAATGAGCTTTTACACGATGGCATTTTTTGGCGCGGCGCCGTTTGGCAGCTTGCTGGCTGGCACGCTGGCCCACCGGATCGGGGCACCGCTCACCGTCATTATTACCGGTGCATGCTGCGTTTTGGGCGCCGTATGGTTCGCGTTCGAGCGGCCGAAAATCGCCGTGGTCATGCGGCCCATCTACCGCGAGATGGGGCTTTTGCCAGCAGACGCCATACCTCCATCGCCGCTCACCTAAATTTCTCAAATGGTATATTGGTAACCAATATATGCCGTGGTCGAAGCCTCTCCCGTAATGCTATGCCCAACGGACCAGAGAATATGATTGTGGTCGTTAAGATTGAAGATGCCGCCGATGTTGAACCCCGTGCCGGGCGTTGCGCCGGGCGCTTCGGCGGTATGATAGAATGCTTCGGCGCCCACGGTAACCGCATCCGAAAAATCATACTGCGCTTCCCATCCGGCGAAGAGCCAATTTTTCGTTCCCGGACCGTAATTCAGCCAGTAACCGCCGCCGCCATAAGTCGTAAATTTTCTCCAACTTTTCTGAATCCAGATGGGTAGATAAATCTGCGCCGCGCCATTACTCAGACCCTGAGATTGATCGCCGGTCGGAACTTCCACTAATGGGAATACCCCGATCTGCGGCACATTATCCGATTCCTGAACGAACCGGTATTTTATACCAAGCTCGGTGTTCGAATAGCCGTATTTCGTTCCGTCCAGGCCGTGAACATATTGCATCGGCATGACGAGATGAAGTTGGACGTTCGGAATTGGGCCGTAATTGATTTCGATATGCGGCAGCGTGGCATCGCTCTCTTCGCGCTGGTATTGCTGGATCGAAGCAAGATAAAATTCCCAGTGATGATAATCGACCGGTTCCGGATCGTCCGTCAGAAACGGCGGCCCGGCCCGAGCCACCGATGCGATGAGCTGGAAGGCCATGCATAAAAGGCAGGCGGCGAAGCAAACCGTGAATTTCAGGTGAGTCAACTTTGTGTTTGAAGCATTTTGAAACAAGCCACGTACCAGTAAGAATGCAAGGCATCGATCTCACCTCGCCACCTCTTTCGATCACAGCCGCCGTGCGTGCGGGTGAATTTCTCGATCACTATAAGACGTTCTGGGCGGGAGCAACCCTCGAGGAATCTTCCCTATCCGCCGATGAGATAGCCACGCGGCGATCTCTTGTGCTCCGCCATGTGACGGCCTCGGACGAGCTACTTCGCGCGCGTGGATTCTCCACCGAGCACATTCGCGCAATTCTCTTTGTAGGAAATGGCAGCGCGAATGGTCACGCTTATCTCGATAGAGATGGTGCCGTAGTCTGGTTTGCCATCGAATGTTTTAAAAGCGAGATGGAGGCAAAAATCTTTACCATGCACGAGCTAATCCACGCACTGCATTACGCGGCGCGTCCCGAATTCTCATTTCAAACGATAGAACAAAAGAATACCGTTTGGCGCCAATTGATAACGGAAGGCATTGCGACGTACCTCACAAAGCGCCTTTGGAATCTAACGGACGAAGAAGCGCTGTGGGCGGACGCACTCCCACCGGATCAAATTCAATCCTGGATGACCGCTTGTCGAGATTCAGAGAAGGAACTATTCGAATTTGTTCGCGAGAACTTTGAATCGTCCGATCCTTCCATTGAATTATTCTATTCCGCGAATCCAGCGGATATTTTCTCCTACCGGGCGGGTTACTATGTGGGAATGAAAGTGATCGAATCCATTGCCGCCGAGTATGACCTTAGCGATCATGCCTTGCTGAATATGCCGCTTGAGAAATTGAAACGATTCATTTGGGAGGCGTTTCAACATCAAGCCAGCACTTTTTTGCGAGGTGATTTGTAGTTCTTAAAGAAGGAACACACATGAAATACGAAGTCAAAGTTAAGAAATCAGAGGAAGGCGTAGCCATCTGGTGTGACGATCTTCCCGGGTGTGCCTCGCAAGGGGCGACCGAAGAAGAGGCACTCGCGAATATTAAGGAGGCAATCCACGATTACCTCGAAGTCCAGCAGGAGTTGGGCATCGAGACCCGGTTAGTCGAGGTCGCGGAATAGCACATGCCCAAGCTCCCCGATATTCCCCATCAGGCAGCCATCAATGCCTTCAAAAAGGTAGGATTCTGGATTGTGCGGCAAGGCAAGCATACTACGATGACCGATGGCGAGAAAATTCTCACCATTCCGCGTCATAATCCTATAAACGCTTACACACTCGGCTCGATCATACGTAGTGCGAACATGACAATCGAGGAATTCAAAAAGCTTTTGTGATCGACACATAAATGCTGAATTACATCTGGCTCGGACTTATCGTCATCGCGATCTTCGTGGCCGTGGGGCGCGACGTGAACGAAGAGGCGACGAACCGCTTTCGAAATAACGAGGACATCACGCTGCACGTCGCGCCCGAAGCGATGAAGGTCGCGGGTCCGAATAATTACACGGGCACCGCGTATCTTACGAAAGCGGAACTCGCCCGATTTTATGGCGCCGGTGAAGCGAAAGCGATCAGCGGCGATACCGTCTTCTTCGCGACCGATATCGTTCAATCGCAAACGAATGCGAAATCAGGCGCGCTCACGCTGACGCTGCCGGCGAATGCTCCGCCCGTCATGGCCGATGCCGCGGCGGCTGGCGGCGATCCCACGAAGATTATCGGGAAGGCTACGTTCGATACCTCCGGCTTTGCCGCGGGAACGAATGTTGGCTTCCTTCCTCCTACCGTGCATTTCCGCGTTCTCGCGAAAGTCGCGGACGATGGCATTTTGAAAATCGCGAACGTCGCCGTGGAACTCGCTCTTGGCCTCATCGGCGTGATGGCGCTATGGCTGGGGATTATGAAGATCGCGGAAGCCGCGGGCCTCGTGCTGCTGCTCTCGAAGTTAGTCAAGCCGATCATGGTGCGCGTGTTCCCGGATGTTCCGCCCGACCACCCCGCTATCGGCGCGATGGTAATGAACATGACGGCGAATTTCCTTGGGCTTTCGAATGCCGCCACCCCACTGGGGCTCAAGGCGATGGAGGAACTAAACAAACTCAATCCCGTCGCCGGGACGGCGACGAACGCGATGTGCATGTTCCTAACGATCAATACGACCGCGCTCACGCTCGTGCCCGCGACCGTTATCGCAATTCGGCTCACGCTTGGTTCCACGAACCCGACCGATATTATCATGCCGACGTTTCTGGCAACGTTCGTGAGTTTGATTCTCGGGGTTTTATTTACACGATTTATCCAACGGTTTTTTCCGGTAAAACCAGAGGCGTAACCGATCGCGGCTCATTTTGAATTCAAATTAATTTTCAATGTCATTCTGAGCGGAGCAAAACGCAGCGATAGCGGAGTTTTGCGGAGTCGAAGAATCTCTTGCAGTCCACCGTGCTGCCAAACTATACGAGATCTTTCGACTCCGTTTATTCCTCCTTCGTCGAAATGAAGCCCAGAGGGCACCCTGCTCAGGCTGACACTCTTATACTATCTTACATTTTCAACATGGGAATGGTTATCCCATGTTTTTTTGCTTCCGCCCGCGCCGTTTCATATCCCGCGTCCGCGTGGCGCAAAAGGCCCATCGCGGGATCGTAATTCAGCACGCGCTCCAGACGACGGTCGGTTTCCGGTGTGCCATCGCAGACGATTACCATTCCGGCGTGAATGGAATTCCCAATTCCCACACCGCCGCCGTGGTGGAACGAAACCCACGTCGCGCCGCCAATGGTATTCATCGCAAAATTAAGGACTGGCCAATCGGCGATGGCATCCGAGCCATCCAGCATTCCTTCGGTCTCGCGATTGGGGCTTGCGACGCTGCCAGTATCCAAATGATCGCGGCCAATAACGATGGGTGCTTTTACTTTGCCATCGCGCACTAATCGATTGAAGAGCAATCCGGCCTTTGCGCGCGCGCCCATGCCAAGCCAGCATATCCGCGCCGGTAATCCCTGAAAGTGAATGTGCTTTTGTGCGAGCGGTATCCAGCGGTGGAGCGTGGCATCGTCTGGAAATAATGCAAGAAGTTCGCGGTCAGTCGTGAAAATATCTTCCGGCTCTCCCGAAAGCGCGACCCATCTAAATGGCCCTTTGCCTTCGCAAAAAAGCGGGCGAATATATTCCGGAACGAAGCCGGGAATATCGAATGCGTTCGCCAGGCCGTTCGCCTTCGCTTCGCCGCGGATATTGTTGCCGTAATCGAAGGCGATGGCGCCGCGCCGCTGCATTTCAAGCATCGCTTCGACGTGCGTTACAATGGATTTACGGGCTTCGGACATATAGCGGTCGGGATCGCTCGCGCGAAGTTTATCCGCTTCGGCTTTTGAAAATCCAGCGGGATAATATCCATTCAGTACGTCATGGGCGCTCGTTTGGTCGGTCACGACGTCCGGCGTGAAACCGCGCCGAACCAGTTCCGGATGCACTTCCGCCGCGTTGCCTACCAGCCCGACGGAAATCGCTTCTCCGCGTTCTTTCGCTCGCGTAACGATTTCGAGTGCCTCGTCGAGATCGGCGGTCACCCGGTTGCAATATCCCGAGTCGATACGCTTTTGGATGCGGGCGCGATCGATCTCCACGCCGAGGAATGCCGCGCCTGCCATCGTGGCCGCCAGCGGCTGCGCGCCGCCCATCCCGCCCAGGCCGGCGGTGAGAACTATTTTACCAGAGAGCGAAATAACTCCCCCTCCTAAAGAAGGAGGGGGCTGGGGGGGGGTTGATGGAATCTCCGAATTACCACCCCCTACCCCCTCCTTCTTTAGGAGGGAGAAATGTTTTTTCGCGCAGGCCATGAATGTCTCGAACGTCCCTTGCACGATGCCCTGGCTCCCGATGTAGATCCAGCTTCCGGCCGTCATTTGGCCGAACATCGTCAAGCCGAGATGTTCCAGACGCCGGAATTCGTCCCAGGTTGCCCAGTGCGGCACAAGCTGCGCATTGCTGATAACGACGCGCGGCGCATCGGGATATGTTTTTAAAACCCCGACCGGTTTGCCGGACTGCACGAGCAGCGTCTCATCATTCGCAAGCAATTTCAGTTCATTGACGATGGCATCGTAGCATTCCCAATTACGCGCTGCCTTGCCGGAGCCGCCATAGACGATCAGTTCTTCGGGCCGCTCCGCCACGTCGGAATCGAGATTGTTCATCAGCATCCGCATCGCTGCTTCTTGTTGCCAGCCTTTGCAGGAGAGCGCCACGCCGCGCGGCGCGCGCACGGCGCCCACGCGTTTCAGCGTCCAGGGGGGTGTTGGAAAATGTTTTGACATGATGTAGAAACTTCAAAAATACGAAGGTTCGGGCCGGGAGGAGAAAAATGCGGAGCGGCCGGCGGCCAGATTCCCGAGAGGGTGGGTATCCGACCGCCGGCCGCTATGCGCATGATGTGTATGAACCCCGAGGGAGAGGAGGAGGCTAAACTATGGTCCTCTTCATCGTTGATAATGGTTCATTCACCTGTTCTAAAGAACTTGCCTCGTTGCATTTTGTTACAGGTGCTCGGCCATTTTTTTTGCAATTTCATCCGATTTATTTATGACTTATTCTTTTCGCCGCCTTTCTCCCATTCTTGTAGTGCTTGCGATTGCCATTATCGGGTGGTATGTAGGCTGCAATCGAGAGAAACCCGAAACCGCTGCTCCGGAGAAACCCGCCGCGTCAACCCAGCCGGCTATTCCGCCGGCGCCCGTGCCCGGTTTCGATGCCAACCGGGCATTCGCCGATATTGTGAAGCAAGTCGATATGGGTCCGCGCGTGCCGAATTCCTCTGCGCACGCTAAAGCTCTGAAATGGATGGATTCGATACTCACGGGTTACACGCCGAACGTGGAACTTCAGCATTTTACCGACCTCGGATATTCTCCGGGCGAGACGCTCAACCTAACGAACGTCATTGCCTCGTTCAACCCCAGCGCGACGTGGCGCATCCTCATACTTACGCATTACGATTCGCGCCCCTGGGCCGACGAAGACCCGAATCCGAAGAACCAAAACACGCCGATCCCCGCCGCGAACGATGGCGGCTCCGGTACGGCGGTGATGCTCGAACTCGCGCGGCAATTCAAAGACCATCCGCCGCCCATCGGAGTCGATCTTTTCTTCGACGATGGCGAAGATTATGGGAAATATAAAGTCGATAATCTTGACCGCTATTTTTTAGGCGTTAAGTATTTTGTGGCAAATAAACCGGCGAATTACAATCCGCAGGTCGCGATCCTTTTGGATATGGTGGGCGATACAAATGCGGATTTCGAGCCGGAGACGAATTCCGTTCAGTCCGCGCCCCAGTGGGTGAACGAAATATGGAATACGGCGAAGGAAATGGGCCTCAGTCATTTCCGAACCGGGAACGGGGCGGACATCGAGGACGATCACTTGCCGCTCATTCAGGCCGGAATTCCGTCCGTCGATATTATCGACGGCGATCTCGTCGGCCACGTTTCGCCAGACCCGAACCGGAAATACTGGCACACGCTCGACGATCTCCCGAAGCATCTCGCGCCTTCGACGCTGGATGAAGTGGGGCGGCTATTGCTTCAATTGATTTACCAGCGGTTCCCGAGGGATTCGCAGATACTGTAAGGAGCGCGGACGTTGTGGATGGGAGTGGACATGTTGGACTCAGCTTTGTAGTATCCGGCCCTGATGCCGATTTGCTGGAAGGTTTTTTTCTGATGCATTCGACGCTTGCCGGAATCGAGGAAAAGAGCGACGGCTCGCTCCTCTATTATATTCCGGCATCCGAATGGACCAAAACATTCCAGGAATCGCTCCAGGCGTTTTGCCGGGAACATCCCACGATAGAATTTCTCGGCTCCGAAGAAATAGTAGATCGCGACTGGAACGCCGAATGGGAAGCTACCATCCTTCCACAATTGGCGACTTCTGAGCTTGTGATAACACCTTCCTGGAAATTAGAAGAAGCTCGGCAGATGGGAGCGAAATACACGATCACCATCGATCCGAAAATGAGTTTTGGCACGGGCCATCACGAAACGACGCGGCTGTGCCTGCAAGCAATCGAGGAAATGGAGGTAGCGGGAAAGCGCGTGCTCGATCTTGGCACCGGCTCCGGCATCCTTGCGATGTATGCGCTCATGCGTGGAGCGCGGAGTGCGGTCGGCATCGACATGGATTCATGGTCGATCGCAAATGCAGCGGAAAACCGCGCTCTCAATAATATTTCTGAATCACAATTCGAAATACGGCAAGGCACCTTGGAGACAGCAGCGCGCGAAAGTGAAACCTTCGATCTCATTCTTGCAAATCTTCATCGAAATATATTGATCGAGAATGCCGGATTGCTGCGCAAGCACTCGCGAGCGAATGCCTGGCTCGTCCTCTCGGGAATTCTTGTTTACGATGTGGCGGAAATCCGCGGCGCGTTCGAAGGCGCGCGATTTACGTTTTCAAAGGAGCTGCGTGAGAACGAATGGAGCTGCCTTGTTTTTCAAGCTTCAAAATAACCATGCGCATAGCCGTTCTCGATATTGGCACCAATACCGTTCTTCTTCTTATCGCCGAAGTGGAAGGCCAAACGTTGCGCGTGCTGAGGGACGATCACGCCATCGCCCGGCTTGGCGAAGGCGTTGACCGAACGAAGACGATCAGCGAAGAGTCTTATCAGAGATTTCTTGAAGTTTTGCGCCAGCACCAGAAGTCCATCCAGTCCACAAACGTCCATCGCATCATCGCCGTCGGAACGAGCGCTTTACGCGATGCAAAGAATCGAGAAGAGATCCTGAAGCGAACGAAAGAGGAAACCGGGATTGAAATCGAAATTCTGAGTGGCGAAGAAGAAGCCCGTTGGAGCTATGTGGGCGCGCTCTTTGGAATGGACGACATCGAGAATGCCTCGGTCATCGATATTGGCGGCGGAAGCACCGAGATTTCCTTCGGCGATGGAAAGGAATATACGCATGGCGTGAGCCTCGATATTGGCGCCGTGCGATTGACCGAGCGATGCTTTAAGACGAGTCCTATCACGTCCGAAGGAGCGGAGGAAGCTCGCCAAATGATCCGCACTGCGCTTAACCACCCCCCAACCCCCTCCTTCTTAAGGAGGGGGAGTATTAGTACGCTAATCGCTGTCGCGGGCACGCCGACGACACTCGCCGCGATGCACCAGGGTTTGGAACGATTCGATGCCATGAAAGTCCAGAACTACATTCTTCGGCGAGAAGCCATCGATCAGATGCTCGATATGCTGCTCAAGACCGAAACGGCGACCCTGCTCGCGCATTTCCCCGCTGTCAACAAAGCGCGCGCGGACATTCTGCCGGCCGGCACGCTCATTCTGCGAGAGGCAATGGAATTGCTCGGCGCAGAAGCAATTCGCGTGAGCGCGCATGGTCTGCGATATGGGATTGCACTGAGGGAGATGTAGCGCAAACTTTAGTTTGCGATCTTACCGTGTGGGTCGCAAACTAAAGTATGCGCTACAGCGCTACAATGGCTTCGACATAAGAATCAAATGGCATTCGATGCCGGGCTTGATTGGGCGAGAGGGACGAAATTCATCGGTTCCCATATTCGTATAACCGAGTTTTTCGTAATAGGGCGGAAGCTCTTTGCGAGGACTCAATACCTTCAAATCCATGATCGTGCAGCCATGTTCGCGGCAATACTCCTCCGCAAATTCGATCATGGCGCGGCCCAGTCCCTGTCCCTGGCGGGATGGTTCTACGGCAAGCATTCCGAAATACCCACGCTCGCCGCGCAATTCCATATAGATGGAAGCTATAATCCTGCTGGAGTTTTCCTCCATGAGAAAGAATTGCCCCTTCTGCATCAACTCGATCACATTTTTTTCATCCGTGCGCACGCCTTCCAAAAAAATTTCAACGTTGAACGCCACATTCACGAGAGCAACGATAGCGGGAATATCCGCAATCGAAGCAACTCGTACGGAATAAGACGCAGGCAAGGATTTCATAGCGAGTCAGAATTTATTGCTTATATCGAATTCAATATTTTCGTTACCGCCCGAACAAGCGGGTCGATATCCTTCGTCGTATTATATCGCGAGAAGGAAACTCGCACCGATTTCATCGCGACCTCTTTCGATTTCCCCATTGCAAGCAGCACATGCGAAGGCTGCTGACTGCCGGAGGTGCAGGCCGAGCCATTCGAAACGGCAATGCCTTCCAAATCGAAGCGAATGATAAGCGCATCGGCATCGAGGCGGACAAGCACTTCCGGAATAAAACTAAAGCTGACAATAAAATTAGAAGAACTGCTGTCCACTGCGGAATTGAAAACGACCTCTGGAATTTCTGAAAGTTTAGCAATCAAATATTTCCGCAGCCGTCCAATTTCGTCCGCTCCGTCCACCTGCGCCGCTGCAATTTTCACCGCCTCTGCAAAACCGACCGCCAGCGCCACCGGCTCGGTGCCGCCGCGGCGGTTGCGTTCCTGCGCGCCGCCATGCAAAAGAGGTTCCCACGGCGTGCCGCTTTTGATATAAAGCGCCCCGATCCCTTTCGGCCCATGAATCTTATGCGCGGAGAGCGAAAGAAAATCGACTCCCAATTCCTTCACATCGATGGGAATCTTGCCAAACGCCTGCACCGCATCCGTGTGAACGAGCGCCTTAGATTTGCTCTTTACTATGCTTGCAATTTCCGAAATGGGATTGATTGCTCCGGTCTCGTTATTAACCATCATCGCCGAGACGAGCGCGGTACTATTGGAAAGATTTTCTGTAACGCTCTCAAGAATAACTCGTCCACTACCGTCCACTTCAGAATAGGAAATAACCGCGCCCAGCTTCGAAAACCACTCGATGGGTTCCAGCACGGCGTGATGCTCGGTCGGGCTGGTGATAATTCCTATATCTTCAAAAGATTTTTTTTCGCGAAACTTTTGAAAGATCGCGCCTTTGATCGCGGCGTTATTTGCCTCGGTGCCGCCGGAGGTGAAAACAATTTCGCGCGGCTCGGCGTGAATGGCGCGTGCGATCACATCCCGCGCCTCTTCGAGCGCCACGCGTGCGTGACTGCCTAAGCGATAGACGCTCGAAGCATTGCCGAATTCCGCTTCGAGAAAGGGGCGCATGGCTTCGAGCACTTCCGGCGCAAGGGAAGTCGTCGCGGCATTATCGAGATAGATCATCCGAGCCGCTTCACACTTTCGCGCAAACTAAAGTTCGCGCTACACCCGCCTATTGTCCACCGGTTGCTTTTTCTCCAGCTTGTTTTTTCAATAATTTATTCTTCAATCGCTGCTGGCGAAGCTGGCGGCGGAGATCGCGCAGATTCTGATTTTGCAGCCGGTGCGCCGCTAATTGCTCGCGGACGCGCTCATTGAACACATGCTCGAAGACGAGAAGCTTCGCGCGCTGAAGTGGCGTAAGAATCGGCTTGAGATCAGCATCCAGTTTTTGCTCGCGGTCATTGATTTGCTGGTTCAGACCGCGGACCTTCTGCGCCATTGCCGCAACATCCGCGTCGGACGTGTTGGAATTTGTCGCGGTCGCGAGCGACTTCATTACGTCGTTTCGCTCTTTGACAAGTGCCTGCATGTCATGCTCAGCGGGCTTATAGATCGCGAAAAATTTGCCGGCCGTGGCATCGTCCATTGTGAGGACGGTCTTTAATTTTTGGTATTTGACCTGCTCGATCTTTTGGATGATCGCTTCGCGGATAGCCTGTTGTTCGGCGGTGCGCGCGGCGTCCGGTTCCTGTGCTCTCGCGAAAGGCGCGAGAGCACAGGCTGCCAGAATAACGATAGGGAATATAATTTTCATAATAATAAAATTAGAAGCAATTATTCGCTGGTTGTCAGACTTTGCAGCACCGCTTCCAGTTCCGGCTGGGTAAGGGATTGCAGGCTCACGGGGGTTTCATCGTCGGCTCCGAGCGGCACTGCAACGGAAGCTAAATCCTCTGATGGCTGGGCCGCGGCATGGGTCTGATGAGTCACATGGGTCTCATGAGTCCTACGGGTCATATCTGGCGTGCTCGCAACCGCTTGCAAAGGAGGCTGAACCGCCATCGCGGGCGGCGCCAAAGCAGCCGCCGGTTGTTGAACCGCCGCGAACTGTGGCGATTCGCCCGAAGGCTGCAACCAAAGGATTGCGGCAACGAGCACGCACGCCGCCGAAGCCGCAATGCCCGCCCCCAAAACATGCTCCGCGATGAATTGCCCAAACCGTGCGGGCCAGTTCGCCCTCGTTTCCTTTTGCGCGACCCGTTCCATCACGCGAACACGAAAATTCGCCCAATAAAGCGGTTCCGGCGTTTCGGAGGCGTAAGGAACTCCAAGCTTTCGGATTTCATCCTCGAGCTTTTGAATATCTTCGCTTTTTTGGTCGTACTGTCGCATTGCTGTGCCTTGTATATTAAGACGCCTTGAGCGTACCAAAGTTTAATTATTAATGCCGTCTAATATTCCTGCGAAAGAATGGGGAAATCCAAATCGGTATCCCCTATAACGCGCTCCTGTGCATGAAGATATTCGCCGATTTTCCGCACCGCGTGGAAATAATTAGCTTTCAATCCGCCAACGCTCGTGCCAACGATAGTAGCAATCTCTTCGTAGGGAAGCTCCTCGTAAAATCGCATCATAAAGACGCGCTGTTGCTTTGGCGGGAGGGTTTTGATGGCGGATTCGATCAGGCGAGTGGTTTCAGATTTCAGCAGTTGGTCTTCCGGCGCGACGCCCTCTTCGGCAAGTTCCTGAATGCTTTCGAGATCGACCATCGGGCGCGATTTTGTCTTGCGCGAGCGCTGGATGGCTGCATTCATCATAATCCGGTAAAGCCAGGTATAGAGTTTCGCCTCGCCGCGAAAATTTCCGAGTGCTTCGTAGGCCTTGACGAAGGTTTCCTGCGCAATTTCGTCCGCCTCATCGTGATCGCCATGGACCATCTTCCGAGCCGCGAAATAAATGCGTTTTTGGTAACGCTCGACGATTTCGGTAAATGCCGCATCGCGCGTGGAGCGGGCGTCCGCGCCCGCTCCGGCCTGAAACAGCCGGACGAGTTCTTCTTCCGCTAATGCTCGGTATTCCGGGCGATAGGCCATGGTCTCTTTATTCTCGCTTCATCAAATCCCGTGGGCGGGGCAAACGGTTCGTTCTTCTTTTGAGTGGAACCGCGAATGGATGGTTTAATCCGTGTAAAATTTCTAATTCCATTGGATTGCAGATTTTTTTTGCTTATTTTTGCAATGAATTAAACGATTACTTTTCACTTTTTAACTGTCTTGCAAATGAACAACGTCATTTCCCGCTTGACGATCGTATTGCTGCTCACCGCATCCTTTGGCTCCGCTGCCATCGCGCAGCAAGCGGCCATTCAGGATAGGATGGCCAAAAACGATCTCGCGCCACTCGGCTCCCGCCATTCAGAATCCTACTCCGATCCGGTGTTTTCCGCAACGGGGCAAAGCTATTGGGGATTCGATCTCGGCCTAACGTATAGCTGGTACTTAGGCGGGCAGCATTTTTTCTGGCCGGTCGTCGATGTAGCCAACAATATTTGGACACCATTCCAATTCGATAACCTCGGAAGTGGGCTCGGCGGTGTCTTTGGAGTTAAAGCCGCTTTGCCACTAAGCCATTCGATTGACTTGGAAGGAAAGCTTCGGTACCTTACCAATTACACTTCGGCAACGGAGACGCATAATCTCTTTGTCAGTAACACTGGTGGGCAAGCCCCGGCAACCAGCACCTACAGCCTATTGATGAACAATCTGGATTTTGCCGCAATCCTCCATTTTGCTCTAAGCGATGAATGGTATGCGGCAGGTGGCTTAAGCTTTTCAGGCCTTCTCGGTAATCGATTTTCCGCGTCTCAATCTCCTGCCCCCGGATTTACCTATAATGATCTTAATGGGAACCCAACATTCGTTCCCGGCGAATCAGTTCTCCCGGTGTCACGAACGGATTTAGTTGGTTCTCGCGCAGATCTACAGCTTGGGGCCGGAACAGTTTTCCCACTCAGTTCCAATAGTTTCGCTATCGACGCAGAACTGTTGTTAAGTGTTCCATTGACGGCTTGGCTGCAATCGGGTGACCAGATCGTCTTTAATAATTTTGCCGACACCTATAATGCAGCCATCGAAGCGCAGGGTGGTACCGCGGTTCTTTCATATCCCACATTCCCCAAGCTCTGGTATGCTTCGCTGACCATCGGTATCCGTTTCCCATTCGGAAAAGCCGAGGAGCAGCCCACGGCCTATAGTTCCTCGGAAGTTCCCGGGACACAGCAGGGCATTGGCCCGGATGGCAAAGTGGCGCTCACCGGTAGTGTTCGAGATTCGAAGACCGGCCGGCCCGTCGATGCCACGATGACGGTCGTCGATCTGACGAATAATCAGGTCGTGGCGACCGATCATACGGACGATAACGGCAGGTATAGCATACGAGTCAAAGCCCCGGGAAAATATTCGGTGACGGCGGATGCCGATGGCTATCTTTTTGGTACGGCGTATTTCCAGGTGGATGACCAGGGGCGCATTCTCGCCAACCACGCCGATATTAAGTTGAGCGAGACCAAAGGCGGGCGGACCCGGCTGCTCGTCTTTTTCAATACCGCCAGTGCGGAACTTAACGCATCGTCCTATCCCGAACTCGATCGCGCGGTGCGGCTGATGAAAGCGGTTCCCACGATGAGCGTAGAGATCGCCGGCTACACCGATTCGGTCGGCAGCGGCGCGTACAATCTCGATCTCTCCCAGCGCCGCGCGAACGCCGTGCGCAAGTATCTTATCGATCACGGTATCCAAAAAAGCCGCGTAACCGCGCACGGCTATGGTAAGGAATCGCCGATTGCCGATAACGGGACCGACGCCGGCCGCGCCGAAAACCGGCGCGTCGAATTTGTTGTGACGAGCAACTAAAATTAGACGCCGGCGCTACAATTCAAGCTTGCTCACCGCTCCAGCATGATCTGCTGCGCCGCCGAGCCATTCGCGCCGGTGGCGTGGACAAAATAGGTTCCATTCGCAAGGTCGCGGAGATCGAGCGTTCCGCCCGCGGATGGGAGCGTCTCTCGGAGCACGCTGCGTCCAAGGGCGTCGCTGATTTCGATGAGGTTAGTTCCCGCAGCGCCGGTTAGGCGAATCGTGGCAATCTCTGCCACGGGATTGGGAACGATGGAAAGGTTAAAGGTGCCTGTAGAATTATTTGCTACAGAAGAGGGCGGCAAGCCAACGCCGACCAATAGCAGTACTGTATCGAATTGATCGATGGCATCCGGGTTGACGGTCAGCGCATAGAGCGAAGTATCGGGTCCCTCGATGGAGGGGGAAAAAATCAGCGTGGCCGTCTCGGTATCGCCCGGCTCCAATACAAAGGGCGGCGTAGGTTGCGGACCCACCGTAAAGAGCTGGAAATCGGGATTGGCCGTCTGCCCGAGCACGGCCACGGAAAGTTCGCCATTGCCAATATTTTTGAGATTGACGGACATCGTATCGGCGCCGCCTATTGTGACGCTTCCGAAATTGAGCGGATTGACTGAAAGGTGAAAAAAGCCAGCGGTTCCGAGACCCACCAGCGCGACGCTGGCCCGTGGGGTCACGCCATCGTTGGAATAAATAACAAGCGTATCGGCGGCAGTGCCCGTTACGGTGGGATTGAAGCCGATCAGGATCTCCCCGCTTGTATCTGCCGGAAGTGAATGGATGCTGCTATCCTCTATCGAAAATTCGGTGTCCACTTTCAGAGCATAACGGGTGATAGAGAGCGGAGTGGAATTATTATTTTGGATCGTAATAGTAAAGGAGTTCGTGTTTCCCTTCAGTTCGGTATCGCGGACCATACTGGGAACTTGTATGCCGCCGTTGGATGGCAGCGGCAGCGCAGGATCGGGATATTGATTTGGCTGCGTGCGCACAGGGCCAGTATAAACCGCCTCAAAATCATTACCGGTGATAGCCTTGAGCTGGTTCAGATCGTTATCCGGCCAGTTGGTATTCGTTTCGCCGGAGATATACCACGAGGAACCATTATCGGCGAGGATCATGCCATATTTTTTTAATGCCGTGATAATTACTTTCGCGTAGCCCGTATCTTTCGAGTCGTCGAAGCTTGCTTTCAAACGGAGGCGCAGACCCATCGGCATAACGGTCGTGTCCGAGGTGGAACCGGCTTCATGCCGCGCGGGAAAAATCCACCCTCTCTGTGTGTGCGGGACCGTAAATCGCAACGCATGATTGATCGCTCCGGCTTTGCATTCATCGAGTCTCACTAAGCCGGGAAAAATCGGAAGCCCCGCCGCATCGCATGAAGTCCAGCCATCGGGGCGGTAATTATTCGAATCCAGTCCAAAGACCGCTGAGGAGGTCGCGGCCCATCCGTTATCGTTCTGATCTTTCACTCCCTGATACAGCTCGTAGAGATGATGATTGCTCGTATCGACCACGAGCACATGTGCATCACCGACACCGCCACCCTCCACCGGCGCGTTTGGCGGAATCGGCATTGGGCCGGGATCGCTCTCCGAAGCGTACCCGGTGATGTCGATCGGAACGAGCGGCTGCGCGCCATTCACCGCAACCCACGGAATGCCGTAACTCGGGTCGCTCCCGAAATCGGGATGGAGGTGAATCGTCCCGCCCACATTCGCGATGTACTTCGCGGAATTCCAATGTACCGGCAGCGAATCGACCCGCTGGTTCCAGGGATTATTCGAAGGGAAAATATGGCACGAGCCGAGCGTCTGCGCGCTTGCGGCACATGGAATCAAAAAAAGCGAGATAAGCAATAGACGAAGTTTCATGGAAGGGAAACACAGGGGGAAACGTAAAAATCACAGGGAAAGGCCACGTTCCGGGAGCCTGCCTGCCGCTTCGTCTAAAAATGACTTTCGAAAATAATTGGCATTGAATCAACTATTAATGCATCTTTTGGAAAGATGCATTCTGCAGGTAAGTTTGAAATTGAGTAATATTTTATGATCTCAGAGGTGAGATGCAAAAAAATAGACTATGGCTGCCGCAATCGAAATAATTATTGGCGCAGCCACCCACCACTCAGCAGGACCGCTCTGATTGACAACGGGGGT
>DASRZC010000171.1:0-11790 GCA_035686785.1 Kapaibacterium sp. (SeqCode) | reverse complement strand
ACGATGTAGGATCGGAAGACTCCGGCGGAATTTTTTCGACCACGCGGGCAACATCGCCACGCTTGAGGCCGTATTCGGGAATATCGTCCGTCAAAGCAATTTGCGAATAGAGTTCGTAGGTCATTTCATTTTCTCCTTATCCGGTACAAGCGTAATAAATCTCGGTTTAGCATCTTCACTGACAAGCCAAACGGTTCTTACTCGTAGTTCCCGACCGTTTGGCCCTCGAAGAATACCTCGAATCCTATACAGTTCTCCGTCCTGCCTTCGTTCCTGCAAAACCGCCTCGGCAGGTAGAAGGTGCTCACGTATATCATCGATTAACTGCTGGTAATTCTCGCGAGAATACCCTCCTCGTTTGAGAAATCCCGATTTATCGTCCTTCTCGATCCACTTCAGGAGATAGTCTCGGATTTTTTCAATGGGGATCGTCGCGTCCCGTGTAATAACCATTCAAGAAGTAGTTTTCAATACTTATAAAATCCCTCCCCACTCTTCTTCCCCAGCCGCCCGGCGGCGACCATCTTCTTTAATAGCGGACACGTGCGGTATTTCGTATCGCCCAGGCCTTCGGCATAAAGTTTCCTGTCTTTTTTCACTGCAATCGATGCGCCACCAAATTATTCAACCCATTCTGAAAGATTTGCCGCACAAGTTCCCCGATCGTTTTTTTCTCTTCACGGGCCATTCGGTCGAGGCGCTCGTATTCTTCGTCTGGCACCGTAACGGGAATGACATGATTGCGAGTGAGATCGGATTTACTCCAATCGGTTCGTTTCAGGTTCGGAAAGGCACCCGACGTTCGGATCACCTCCGCCTTCGACCAATCGACGTAATCGCCACTGTCATGCGTCGCCCAAAAGGCGCGCTCCTCGTCCTCGGTTTCGAATCTCGGTATCGTCTTAAGCTCCTTGTGTGGCATAATCTCTCCGATCCATCACGCTCATCGGTCGTGCCGAAATGCTGCGAATCTTATCTCCTCGAATAGTAAACACCACCGTCAGCAATTTGTTCACGTCTGTTTTGCCAAGTGCGATGTAGCGGTCCTCAATTTGAGAGTGCTTTGGGTCATCTCTCAGCATCAACGGCAGGTTACCGAATGGCTCTTCCGATTCGGCATCCGTTACGCCATGTCCAAACCAGTTTTTATCGATGTTTCCTGCATCCCACTCGAATCCGTTGCAGCGTGCGATCAATGCTGCAATAAAGTCGTGGCGAGATTGAGGGAATTCCATCCTAAAAAAATACGAAAAATAAAACTCTCATCGCAAAGCGACGAGGGTTCCTGATCCGCCGCGGCGGACTCGTAGCAAGAAAACCGTATTTCAATACTTATAAAATCCTTCCCCACTCTTCTTGCCCAACCGTCCGGCGGCGACCATCTTCTTTAATATCGGGCATGCGCAGTATTTCGTATCGCCCAGGCGCTACCGTAACGCATCCCGTTCGATTAAACTCACGCCTTGCATCCCATCCACCTGCAAAACTCGGCTAAAATTTCGCATAAATTCCATGCCGATCAGAACATCGTTGCCGCCGCCAACATCCAGCATCGTCCAGCCCTTTCGTTTGTCTCCCATGACCTCGACCTCGAATTGGGCGAGTAATACCGTTACGACGGAACCATCGGCAAGAGTAACTTTCGATGTCGATTCTAAAAACACTCCGAGCGGGATCGAAGCTAAAATCGGCATGTAAAGGAAACCGGTGAAACCGGTGTCGATTACTGCCTCGAACTCAAGCTTCGCTACACTGCCTTTAATTTTAAGCGGAAGCCGAGGGCGGCCATCCGCGCCGATGTGGCCGTGCCAAATTTCCATGTCGATGAATGGATGTGAGTGTAAAAGCAGCCGGTGCGCCAACTTTCATAAGATGAAACAGGCCACCAGGAATCTCCTTTAGCGCCTTATGAAGGGCTTCGTTGGAACTATCCGCGACAAAATAATGGCCGGAATTCACATCAATCGCCACGAATCTTCCCGTCTCCTTTGGTTCAAGAATTGCCTGTAGCTGCTCTCGGTAAATTTTTTCACCCAGCGATGCGACGGACTCCGGTTGTGATATTGTGAGTGCCATGTTATATTGAACATCCATAAGAACGGCGCGTTCCGCATGCGCGTTGTTCACCGATTTTGAATACCCGCCGGAGACGAAGGGTTGAGGGAACCAGGAAACATCACGAGCGTTAAAGATTAAGCTATGAAGACGTATCGAACAACAGCAATCATTGGCAATGAGGGAAAAGTTGAATTGAAGCTTCCCTTCGAGAAGGGCGAAAAGGTGGCTATTGTAGTTATGCCTTATGATGAAGCTCTTGACCGCGCCGAAGAGCTTGATTGGATGCGTCTTGGACTGGAAAACTTTTTAAAAGACGATTCTCCACTGGATGCAGCCTACGATAACTATTGAAATTCTATTAAACCAAGGGATTGCTTCGTCACGTTCGGCTCCCTTCGGTCTCCGAACGTTCCTCGCAATGACGACTAAACGGACTTAATCAGAGTTCCCTTAGTATTTATAAAACCCTTCCCCGCTCTTCTTGCCCAATCGTCCGGCGGCGACCATCTTCTTTAGCAGCGGGCACGCGCAGTATTTCGTATCGCCCAGGCCTTCGTGCAGAACGTTCATAATGGCGAGGCAGACATCGAGGCCGATAAAATCCGCGAGCGCGAGCGGGCCCATCGGGTGCGCCATGCCAAGCTTCATCACGGTGTCGATGTCTTCCGGTTTCGCAACAGATTCCATCACGCAGTAAATCGCCTCGTTAATCATCGGCATAAGGATACGGTTCGAAACGAAGCCGGGAGAGTCGTTTACTTCCACGGGCGTTTTGCCGAGCGCCTCGGCGAGCGATTTCACGCTCGCATAGACGCCGTCCGTCGTTGCCAGGCCGCGCACGATTTCGACAAGTTTCATCACCGGGACGGGATTGAAGAAGTGCATTCCGATCACCTCGCCCGCGCGCTTCGTCATCCCGGCAATTTCGGTAATGGAAATCGAACTGGTGTTGGAGGCAAGAATCACGCCTTCCGGCGCATTCGCATCGATAGTTTGAAAAATCTCTTTTTTCAAATCGAATCGTTCCGTCGCGGCTTCGATGACGAAATCGGCATTGCGAACGGAAACCGCGAGTTGCGTTTCCGTCTTGATTCGCGCGAGCGTTGCTTTTTGGTCGTCCTCCGTGATCGTCCCCTTCTTGACTTGCCGCGCCAGGTTGTTCGTGATCGTCGCGACCGCGCGGTCCAGCGCCTCGCGGCCCACATCGACGAGCGTTACGTCATATCCGCTTTGCGCGAAAACGTGCGCGATACCATTGCCCATCGTGCCCGCGCCGATTACGGTTACATTTTTAATTGCCATATTTTAATTAGTTGGAAGTGGCTTAATTGGATTTTAAATTCAGATTTTCATGTCATTCTGAGCGGACCAAAACGGAGCGATAGCGGAGCAAAACGGAGCGATAGCGAAGTTTTGCGGAGTCGAAGAATCTCTTGCCGTCGACCCTACTGCCAAACTACACGAGATCCTTCGGCTCCGTTCGACCTCCCTCCGGTCGGACGAACTCCACTCAGGATGACAGTCCTAATAAAATTACGACCAAATTGAGCCACTACTGATTTTCGCTTTACGTGCTGGGTGAGCTTAGTTCGATTCCGATCTGTTCCTCTTCATTGACCGCTACTTTTTTTTTCGATAGCCCGAGATGGAGAAATGGAATCGACATCATGTCGCGAAAGACCTTCAGCGAGCGGACGAGATTGTAGGTGATGCGCGAGTCCATATCGTGCGTCCATTCGACGGGAAATTCCCCGACTTTATACCCCATCCGCTTTGCGAGCCAGAGCATTTCACCATCGAAAATAACGGAGGAAAGTTTAACCTTTGCGAAAATTTCATGAGCCGCGGACTGCGTAAACAGTTTGAATCCGCATTGCGTATCTTTCAGGCGCAGCCCCAGATAATTTCGTTGAAGGAACCCAAAGAGTTTCGCAACGCGCTCGCGAAGGAACGATTGGCGCTCGATAATTTTCGTATCGTGCGCGGTGCGCGAGCCGATCGCAATGTCAAAGCCAGTATCTAACAGCGCTTCGCCGCGCGCTAAATCTTCGAGTGGGACGGCATAGTCCGCGTCCATAAAAAGTATTCGGTTCCCAGTAGCCTGACTCACTCCGACCCTCACAGCTTTTCCTTTTCCGCCGTTCGGCGTATAGCCAAACCACTTTCCGCGCACATTGTCCGGCAGCGTCCGAAACGCTTTTTCCGTTTCCTCGACTGTGCCATCCGTGCTTCCATCGCTGATGACGACGATCTCATGCTTGCCGGGCTTCGTGGCAAGATAGGTAATGGTGCGCGCAAGCGTGCGCGGCAGGCGGCGCGCTTCGTTGTAGCACGGAATCACAATCGTCAAATCGCACTCATCGAGGATATCCATGGCGTAGTCGATAGATGATGGTCTGCTGGAGCGTGTCTTCCGGGGTGTATCGAGCGTCGAGAAGTTGTTCGAGTTCAGGGTAGCGCAACCGAATAGTCGTCCGGCTATCGTCGTTGGTGTTTCCTTGAGACGTATACCGGTCACCCATCTCAACAAGGAAAAGCTCCGGAGGGTTACTGGAAAGTGTATGCACTAATTCGTCCCTTTCCGAAGCGGGGACCGGCGTGGATTTGAAGTGAATCGTATTGAGAAATTTTGTTGCGGGCGCCCTGCCGGTCTTCCAATAGACATACGGTTGAAATCCAAAGATAAAGATTCGATCCGTGAGCCGAGTGTGAGCCATCACATAATCGGCAATCGTATCCCCGGCGACGTAGCCATTCGCCGGCTTTACTCCGCGGGCAATCTGAACGAGTTCCGATGCGCGGCTTTGAAGCGTATTCCGAGACGACCAGAAATAGCTCCCGGCAACCAATATCAGACTGAGACCAACGGCATTCGCCCAACGCGGCAGTTTCTCGATCCGTGAAATTGCCCTGGCAAGATTCGCGATCCCCGCTCCGATCAGCAGATCGGCCCACGGTAAAAGGATCCCATAGTGATAGGTATATCCTTTATTCTCCAGTTGAATGATGATAAGCGCAGTAACACAACCAAAAATCAATAGAAAAAAAGTGCGGAAATCGAAATTCCTGCGGCGGTGCCATCCGCTGTCCGCTACCGTCCAATACGTCCACCCCGCTACGCCGGCAACCACCCACAATAAATCCAAAGCATGAGTGCTCGTTCGCAGATTCTGCAAAATAGTGAACGAGCCGGAATAATTGCTGGAAACATACGCCGCCGTTTCCGAGAGCGTAAGATTCCAAAGCGGAACTAATTCGCCATTTATTACCAGATACAAGCTTTCGATGCCAACGGTAATGCAAAATCCGGCGATGAGCCAGCCAATCGCTTTGAATTTCATCGCGCGTTCACCCGAATAAATCCAAAGCACAACGGCGATCAAAAGCAAGAATAACCCATTCGGAAATTTGAAATAAAAAGAAACTCCAATGGAGACCCCGGCAAGCGCCGCGCGAATGGAAAGAGCGCGAGAACTAATTCGATCTCGATTCGGGATGGCAAGCACCATCGCGAGAAGAAGCAGCGGAATGCTATACGTTTCGGTCTGCGCGGTATCCCAATGGCCGAAGATATAATATTGCAATATAAAGGCAAGCGATGCAAAGATCGCAGCCAGCCGGCCCCACGAAGAATTCTTCCACAATCGCGTTGCGAACGCAGAGAGCAATCCGATGCTGAGGAGCGCATTTAAATAATCGAGTATCCGTATTGCGCGAACGGTATTGCCGAAGAGTGCAAACGCGGCGGCGTAGGTATAAAAGATATTGGGCGGCTTGATGTCCCAAAAGTCGAGATAGGGACGCAAACCATGCAGCACAGCCCATCCGCCGTAGGCAAAGGTTCCCTGATCGTAATCGAACGGCCAGAAGATCGTTGGAGATAAAACGATTGCGGCGGCCGCAAGGGTCAGTAATAGAACACCCCAATCAGCAAGTGGCGAGTGACGAGTGGCAACGGTTTTCATGTCGATAATTCCATTCGCCACTGGCAATTTGCCCTAATTACATCCGTTCGACGATTATGCTCGTCGCTTCGCCGCCGCCGATGCAGATCGAAGCGAGTCCGAATCGCTTGTTCTGGCGTTCGAGCGCGTTGAGCAGCGTGATGATAATTCGCGCGCCGCTTGCGCCGATGGGATGGCCGAGCGCAACAGCACCGCCCAACACATTCAGCTTCTCAAGCGGAATTCCCAGCGTGTTTTTCGTCGCAAGAGCAACGACGGCAAATGCTTCGTTTACCTCGAATAAGTCGATATCACTGAGCGACATCTTCGCCTTCTTCAATACCGATTTGATGGAATAGATCGGCGCGGTCGTGAATTTTTCCGGCTCCTGCGCGTGGGAAGAATAGGCGAGAATGCGGGCCGTTGGCTTCCAGCCTTTTGATTTCGCAACATCTTCCCCGGCCACGACTATAGCTGCACCGCCATCGTTGATCGAGCTGGCATTCGCCGCCGTAACGGTGCCATCCTTTTTGAATACTGGTTTCAGCGTGGGAATTTTATCGTACTTCACCTTGCGCGGATTTTCATCCTCGGTAACTTCTACGGTTTCCTTCCCACGCGTCACCGTGACGGGCGCGATCTCCGATTTAAAAGCGCCATTATCAATGGATTCATTCGCAAGCTTGAAACTGCGGATCGAAAATTCATCCTGCGCCTCGCGGGGAACGGCGCATTCGACGGCGCACATCTCCGCAGCATTGCCCATGTGGAAATCGTTATACACATCCCACAGGCCGTCCTTGATCATCTCGTCGATAAGTTCGCCGTTACCCATCTTATAGCCCGTCCGCGCCCGCGATAGCAAATATGGCGCATTCGACATGGATTCCATTCCGCCGGCAACGACCACGCCGGCATCGCCGAGCAAAATATTTTGCGCTGCCAGCATCACCGCCTTCATTCCGGAGCCGCAAACTTTATTGATCGTTGTACATGGTACCGAAACCGGAATGCCGGCGCCGATGGAAGCCTGCCGCGCCGGCGCCTGCCCAACGCCCGCCGTGAGCACACAGCCCATATAGACTTCCTCGACATCCTCGGGCTTTACGCCCGAGCGTTCGAGAGCCGCCTTAATTGCGATGGAACCGAGCTTTGGAGCGGAAACATCCGCCAGTGAGCCGAGAAAGGTGCCGATAGGTGTGCGAGCGCCGCGGAGGATTACAGGATTCATTTTACGTGCTGAGTGCTGAGTGAATTCGGAGAACTCGCGTAAAACAAAGCTGTGAAGCATTTTGTCCCATTTGTTGTTAGCGGTACTCTGCGAACGGATGCGTCCCGTAGGATTCATTCGTCCCATCATTCAAGTAATATGAAAAAAATTCGAGTTCTTATCGCCAAAGCCGGATTAGACGGCCACGACCGTGGCGCGAAAGTTATCGCCGCCGCGCTGCGGGATGCCGGAATGGAAGTCATCTACACTGGCCTGCGCCAAACGCCCGACATGATCGCCGAAGCCGCGTTGCAGGAGGACGTGGATGTCGTCGGTATTTCGATGCTCTCCGGCGCGCATAAAACGATCTTCCCGCGCGTCCTGAAGTTGCTCCGCGATCGCGGAATGAACGATGTCCTCCTCACCGGCGGCGGCATTATGTCGAACGAAGACATCGAGGATCTGAAAAAAATTGGCGTCGGCCAGCTCTTCACTCCCGGCGCGCCGATGTCGGCGATTGTCGAGTATATCCAGAAGTGGGTCGAGGAGCGGGATTCGGCGAACGTAGCGGCGTAATGATTCTATATGATCACACGGGCAAAGCGGTTCGGTTACCGGAGGAACGACTTCCTCATTTCCTTTATCGAGTTGTTTACGCCGGACTCCAAGACCGATTAGAGGAAACGCTTCGGGATCCGATCTTGTCGTCCAGTCGAAGTGGGATGAACAAGCAACTCTCAGCTATCGCCATTATACTGGAACGAGAATTGGAGACAAATGGCTATGTATCGTGGTTAAGCATGAGGGAACGGACGCATTTGTTTTGACCGCTTATCCGACAGATCGCATTAAAGAAGGAAAACTAATATGGAAAAAGAAGTAAAAATTTGGTATGACGCCGAAGGCGACTACCTCGAAGTTCTGTTTTCCGATCAACCGGGCTATATGACTCCGACCGATCACGACGCCATCATGGAAATGGTCGATGAGCGCGGCAATATTCTCGGGTTCTCTATCATGGCCCTCAGCAAGTTCCTGAAGCAGCAGCCCATCACGGCGCACCTGCTCGCGAAAGCGGCATGATGCCTTTGAAGGATTAAAAATCGGCGTCGGCCAGCTTTTCACTCCCGGCGCTCCGATGTCGGCGATCGTGGAGTATATCCAGAATTGGGTCGAGGAGCGGGATTCGGCGAAGGTAGCGGCATGAGAAGCAGAGGTTAGCTCATCCGGCAATCCTTTTGCGCTGGCGGAAGTTACCATTGCATGAAATGGTCGCTAACTTTACTCTCACTGCTTGCGATCGGGTGCGCGCGCGAGGCTGCGTTTCCACCGGTGGCTAAGGCCCAGCCTTCGCGCGGATGTGAACTCGCCGCGTGGGTGATGCAGCAGCAGCCACATTCGACGCGGACGCTGGAAGCGCCGCCGCCCGAGCTGCGGGATACCTTCATCACCGTCAACGGAATTCAGGAAAACATTTCGATTCCCGCCGGATTTACGATGACCGTCTTCGCGCGGAATATTCCCTCGTGTCGCGGCCTTGGACTCTCGCCGGATGGAGTGATCTATGCGACATCCGCCAATGGCAACGTCTATGCCCTGCCCGATCTGGAACATACGGGTTTTGCCGACAGCACCATCGTGGTGACGAGCGGCCTTGGCGATCCGGATTGCGTCGCTTTTTACAAAGGGCAACTTTATGTATCGAATAATTCTGCATTTTACGAACTTGTTACAAGTGCCCAAAGCCGAGTCGCCCAGAGTAAAATTAAGATCGCAAGTTTTCCGCCGGCCGGCGATCATTACACGCGAAATTTTATTTTCGACACGGCGAATCAGAAAGTCTATGTGCAAATTGGTTCCTACGGCAATATGGACACCACCGATTATGCGCATCGAGCGCGGATTGTCGAAATGAATCCCGATGGCACGGGCTACCGGAGTTTCGCTTCCGGACTTCGAAATCCCGAAGGACTCGACATCGATCCCCGCACCGGCGCGCTGTGGGCCAACTGCAATGGAATGGATAATATCTATGGTTCGGGAACGGAACTGACCGATAACAATCCATCCGAAGGAATTTATCTCGTCTGCGACGGAGCCAATTATGGCTGGCCGTGGTGCTATGGATTCCGAATGAGAAATCCGCAGATGATGAATCTCGATACCAGCATTGTCCAAACGTTCGATGGTCCCGTGGCAGAAGTGCTCGCGCATTCGGCGCCGCTTAGTTTGCACTTTTATCGCGGAACAAAATTCCCGGCAATGTATCACGATGCGATTTTCCAATGCTATCATGGTTCCTGGGATCGGACGCCCCCTGCCCCGCCGCGCATCACTGTGATGTGGGCCGACACCGATGGCAAGAATGCGCGCGTCACCGATTTTGTGAATGGTTTCCAACCCGATTCCAATGGAACGCGCTGGGGGCGCGTCGTTAGCATCATAGAAGGCGGCGATAGCGCGCTGTATGTATCCGACGATCAGGCGGGGGCGGTTTATCGCATCGCATACACGGGCGCGCCGAGCGGAGTAAGGGATGATCCCCCGTCGCCCATTTTCACGGTGAGCCAACCGATGCCAAATCCGGCGCAGCGAATTATTCGCATTGATATCACTCTCTCCAAGCCCGCGTTCGTGAAAGCAGAACTTTATGACGTCGCCGGTCACGAGGTGAGGCGCTTACTCGATGAGGGGTTATCGCCTGGAACATTTCCTCTTCTTATCGGCACCGAAGACCTGGCCAATGGCGCTTATATTTTGAGCGTAAGTTCCAGCGGCGAAACGGTTTCGCGCCGCATTGTGATCGCGCGATAAGCGGCAAGAGCGCAGAGAACGAAAAGGACCGAAAGGCCGAAGCTACTGACGGTGCTTCCAATTTTTTCAATTGGAGATTCGACCAGCTTTAAGGTAATAATCGAGTTCCCGGCCGGAAGAAGCGCGGTTGCGAAGCCATTCGGATCGGGCCGCAGAGATAGTTCCAAAGTATCTGCAAACGCTTTCCAATACGGCCAGTAAAATTGATGGAAGCGAACGGGAGTCGCACGGTCGAGATGGACGATGAAGTGAGATTCGATCGGCGATTTGGAACGCAGTGAAATCGAATCGCCCGGCATGGTGAGGCCCAGCAAGACGGCAGGCGGATCATCCATGCGGCGCAAGGTGATGCCGATAACTTCGGCAGGATCGCTCGAAGCCCATTTGGGAGCGTATTCGGGAGCATCCATCAGATAGGAATTGATCGGCAGCGGAGGCCGAGTGAACAGGTTTCGAGAAATCGTAAATTCGCAAAGTAAGGTGACGGTCGCAAGGCCAATGATCGCGCACAAATATATGGGCATTGTCCGGGAGGGCGCGGGAACCGCGCCGCTACAGACGATGGCAAGCAACAGCACGCCATTCCATCGCCAGGAGAATTGCACGAACGGCATTCCAGGAATGAGATGCCACAGAGGAGCGCTGATAAATGGAATTTGAAAAAAGATTGCGACGGCAATGAGCCATTTCCATGCTCGGCTTTCTTTATCCGAATTTCTTATCAAAATAACGAAGCAAAGTAAACCGGCAAGAATGGTGGCGATGCTAAGAATTCTCAGCCAATCGAAATGGCCTTGAAAAATGTCGAGCAACGCAAAGCCAAACTGGCTTGTGTGCATGGGAAGATCGAAGAGGTGCCGCTGATGGATCAGAGACCGCAACGCAAACGCTGGAAAAAGATAGATCGCGCTGACAGCAATGGCAATTATAAAGGAGACCGCTTGCAATGGGAACTCGTGATAGGAGCGTCGCGCAAAGCTGATTATTACAACGGAAATGACCGCAATATACGCTATGGGGAGATTCGTCAGAAAAAGTCCGGTCCAGCCGATCGCATAGAAGGCGATAGATCGAATACGATTTGGGAACCGGAGAAATACTATCGGCAGAAAGGCGAGCGCGACATGTTCGGTTAACGCATCGCGGATGTAAACATCGCAAAAATGATACGCAAGGAAACTATAACTCAAAGCGCCGATCAAGGCGGCCATTTTCGGAGCATGGAATTGGCGAATGAGCCGATAGCATGTAAAAAGCG
This sequence comes from Kapaibacterium sp. (SeqCode), assembly GCA_035686785.1. Lineage (GTDB taxonomy): Bacteria > Bacteroidota > Ignavibacteria > Palsa-1295 > Palsa-1295 > PALSA-1295. Next base: position 506 of record DASRZC010000171.1, on the reverse strand, counting down.
ATAGCAGGGAAAATGCAAGCTGCACTACCTGGTAGAGCAGAGAAGGCGAATTCACTCCGAGTAAATGGAATACGCTTGCAATCCAATAAACCAGCGGCGCATAAAAATAAAAGGTGGGCGCGCCAAATCCGCCGAAGGAATCGGGCAGCCAGCGTGGATAGCCAGTGCCTTGCGAGAAAAGTCTCGGAAACTGATAAAGCCAGTTGAGATGCACATACGCATCGTGACCGATAACGGGATAACCCAGCACTCCAAAGAGAATGCTGAGAAAGGAAGCGATCAGGACGAGGGTGGCCGCGAGCTTCATCCAAATAAATCGACAAGAACGCGCGCGGCTTTTTCAGACTCCGGCATTGTCACGTCGAGATGCGTCACGGCGCGGAGTAATCCATGAGAGCCAAGCGACAGAAGCACGCCTTTTTCTTTTAGCATCGCGAGCGCATGACTAAGATCGGGGCCGCCTTCGATTTTGAGGAGCACGATGTTCGTCTCCACGCGATTCATAT
>DASRZC010000170.1:0-8384 GCA_035686785.1 Kapaibacterium sp. (SeqCode) | reverse complement strand
GTGCATGGAGCCTGTCATCTGCCAAGTATTGGTTGCGGGATCATAAATCTCGCAACTTGAGAGCGGTTCCGAGCCATCCTGTCCGCCCGCGACAAGAATGCGGCCATCCGGAAGCGCTACGGCACTGAGTTCGGTACGTAGAAAATTCATGGGCGCGATCGTCTGCCACTGCTGCGCGAAAAGGAGGGCCGGGCAAAGCGCAGTAAGCATGAAACCGGAAGCGAATGACCCCAAAAAACATGAAAGAAACACGAACAGCCACGCAGGCCGCACATCGGCCCTGCTCGTTTCGATAAAATTCTGACGATGAAGCATACAAACCTCCTCGATGAGTAAATAGCTAAGAAAGCTTCAACCCTAAGAACCCTTGAATGGCTGAAAAGTTACAGTAACTGGAAAAACGGCTTCATGCCTCGTTCCGGCGCGCAACGAGACTCCGAAAATAACTGAAGAAATCACCAAAACCTCGGATCCAAAGCTGCCGTTTGTCAAGACCGACATGCTTCTGGATGTAAAAATAAAGCTGAACGCTTTGCACGCCCGAGGCTACTGCGAATGCCACCGCTGCGCCCACAAGATTGTGCGTGAAGGCAAGTAGAGCCGCGGATAAAATCACATTCACAACAAGAGAAACGGTAAAGATCCAAAACTCTTCCTTGATTTTCCCCATGCCGGCCATCGCCGCGTTGAATACGGTCTGCATGGGGAAGAAAAGAATGGATATCAATAGTACTCGAAAGACTGGAATGCTTGCGTCATATTTTACTCCGTAAAGAATATGAAAAATAAACGGAGCGCCAATTGCAAGCACAATCCCGAGCGGTATGAGACCCAGCGTTAAGAAGCTCACGCTTTTTTCAAGAATTATTCGCAGCGTGCCGATCTCACCCCGCGAGTGATATTTGCTGGTAGCAGGAAATACGAAGAGTATCATCGTATCGCGAATAATATAGAACCCGCGAAAGAGCATCTTGGCACCATTGTAAACTCCCACTCCGACGGCGCCCATAAATCCAGAGACAATGAGAATATCAAAATTTTGTTGCGCGCTCGAAACCAGACCCGCCGCGGCCTGATAGCGAACGAACTCGGAAATACGGGCGAGCATAGCACGTGAATATTTCGGTCGGTATCGTAGGAATGGCCGGACAAGCACGATTGCGACGAGCGACGATAACAGTCCTGATACCATTGTGACACGAATCACGCTTTCCGCATTCTGAATTTTTCCAAGCATCATCATAATAACGAGTATGATACTCGCTATTCCAAAGTTGGCAAAATCGACAAAGAAGATTTCTTTCATTCGAAATCTCATTTGCAGCACTTTGCTGAAGACCACACGAGGCGTCGTAAATAGCGCGAAGATCGCCAAATACGGCATGAGCGGTTCTAATTGCGGGATGTTCAACAGTCGGCTAACAATTCCTGGGAACAGAAGCAGGATGGCCAAAGCCATGCCGAGGAATGCAAGAAATAGTAACGTAGTCATCGTAACCAGTTCTTCAATTACTACCTCCGGTTCCACGCCAAACTTCACAATCGCTTGCAGGGCAAAGCTATCGGAGAAGGAAAAGATCATGGTGAAAAAAGTCTGGAATACGGCGAGGACGCCAAACTCTTCTTTCGGGATCACGCGGGCAACGGCGATCAGGGCAATCGCATACAATAGCGGCAAGCCCCGCGAGGCGAATGCCCACGCTCCTTTTCCGATGTGTTCGCTGAATTTCACTGCGTGTAGTCTAATTTACGATTCCGCATAAACAACACGCGCTCCCGGTAGTTCGGCACCGTTGATGGCGCTCGGTGGTTAACGCACCTTTTCCGATTTGCAAATGCTCATCAACGAACACGGCGCGCTCCAGGAACACCCAACGATAATGTACGGCAAAGCAACGCCACAGGCCACCGCCGCTATCCGCGCGCGGCATCCCGATTGGGCGGCTTCGTACAAAGCGCTCGGGCGCACTGGCCTCACCTGTAGCGGCGCGGGGTTCGGCAGCTATCGCGTACACCGAAGCGTGCAGTCGCACCGGGCCGCGCTGGCGGAGGCGATTCGGATGGGAATTAACATCATCGATACCTCTTCGAATTACGCTGGCGGAAATTCGGAGCGGATGATCGGCGAGGTGCTCGCGGGGCTTATCCACCCCCTGCCCCCTCCTTCTATAGGAGGGGGGATTCTAACCATCCCCCAACCCCCGCCTTCAAAAGGCGGGGAAGTTAAGAATGGAGAGGGAGTTCGGCGTGAAGAAATTATCGTCGTTTCCAAAGGCGGGTATATTCAAGGGGAGCTTTACGACGAGATGCAGCGGCGCGCCAATGCGGCGCACGCTGATTACTCCGCCGGTTCCGAGCTTTCGGAACTCGTGCGGCATAGCGAGGGACTTTGGCACTCCATCCATCCCGATTTTCTTCGCGATCAAATTACCGATTCGCTCGAACGCCTTCAGCTTGAAACGATCGATATTTATCTTCTGCATAATCCCGAATACTATATCGAATGGGCGCTCGGCGAAGGATTGGCGCCGGGGGAAGTGCGCGATGAATACAACCGGCGTATCAAGCAAGCATTCGCCTTTCTCGAAACGGAAGTCGAGCGTGGGCGCATTCAATATTACGGCATTAGTTCCAATACTTTTCCGAAGCCGGAAGACGCCGTCGATCGGACTTCTGTGGAGATTGGCTGGCAATCCGCGGAAGAGATTGCCGGGGATGCGCATCATTTTGCGGTGATCGAGTTCCCGCTCAACATCTTCGAGCCGGGCGCGGTAATCGAGCGCAATCAGCGTCACGGCACCGAAACGCTGCTCGAATATTGCGCGGAAAAAAATCTCGGCGTGCTCACCAATCGTCCGCTGAATGCCATTGTTGGCAAGCAGCTTATTCGCCTTGCCGATTTTCCCGAGCACGAAATTCCGCCGGATCAGGATTTGGATGATCTCCTTCATGACATTCGTCTCCAGGAAGAAGAATTTTCCGGGCAGCAGTTGAAAGCATTGGATTTGGATGTGCAATCGCGCGATGCGGTCGTACAATTTCTAACTCTGGGCCGCAATCTCGACGAAGGCAACTGGCGGGAATTCGCAACCATGGAAGAGTGGCAGGAAATTTCGCAAAAAGTGCTTGCTCCTCGCATTCAATATGCGTTCAATCTTCTCCGTCCTATCTCTCAGGAGGTTCCAGCCGTGCTCACTTTTCTAACGACGTATGCCGAGAGCGTCGATGAGGCATTCGAGCATCTCTCGAATTATTACCTGAATCGCGGCCATACACGGGCACTTAAAATCCATCAGGCACTCGATGCGCTGATAGGGAAAGGATATTCGGAACTTTCCCTTTCGCAGAAGGCGGTTCTGCTTATTCGAAGCTTGCCACAGGTCGCGTCGGTGCTGGTTGGAATGCGCTCCGAGGAATATGTCGAAGATGTCGTCTATGGGCTGCAAGCTCAGCCGGTTCCCGGTGCCGCTGAAATCTGGGAGCGATTGGCGGCGGTGCAACAGAACCGCACATCTGCGGAAGCTTAGAAGGCTTCCCAAAAACGATACCTAATTTTTAGTGTGACCTTTCGGTCCCATGGGACCCATAGGTCCAATTACGGTGAGCAATTTTCAAATCTTAGGCCGTCGCCGTCTCGCGGGGATACACGCTGACCTTCTGCCGGTCGAGCCGGAAGCGCTCGTACTTGACTACGCCGTCAGCGACGGCGAAGAGCGTGTCATCCTTGGCACGCATGACGTTCTCGCCCGGATGCCATTTCGTCCCGCGTTGGCGAATAAGAATATTGCCGGACTTGACAAATTCGCCGCCGAATTTCTTGACGCCCAGTCGTTGTGCATTGCTGTCGCGCCCATTGCGCGTCGAGCCCATTCCTTTTTTATGTGCCATAATTGTCTGAACCGGGATTTATGGGATTATTAGGATTTATGGGATAAGTATCCCCCAAATGCAATCCGTGTAATCAATTAAAAATCCGCGTAATCGTGGTTAAAATTATTCAGCGTAATCAGTTAAAATCAGCGTAATCCCGGTTTACCAGGAAATTGCCAGTTCCGTATATCGCTGGGTATGCCCGTTTGTTTTGCGGTAGCGTTTGCGGCGCTTTTTGTGAAATACGATCACTTTCTCGCCACGGATATGCCCGCGCACGGTCGCCAGCGGTTTCGCGCTTGCGCTACCATCCGAAAACAGCACGTTATCGAGCGAAACCTCCTGCCCCTCCGCGGCGCCGGCCATATAGGGCACGCGCAGTTTGGTGGTGCTTTCGGAAATCTTGAATTGCTCTCCGGATATTTCTACGATCGCGAACATAGTAGTAACGAGTAACGAGTTATGAGTATCGAGTTTTCCCTTTGTTATTGGAAGGGCCAGAAATGCTGATTGCCTTAAAAAAGTTCGCCTTTCCTCCATTTTAAATTTCGCCATTCATCATTCTACATTCTTCATTCTACATTCATCCTTCTACATTCATCATTCCTTGTATGCCGGCAGCGCCTGATATACATCCGTCGATTTTACGATCGAATCGACATATTCCACGAGTTCCTGCAGATGGTGCCCCTCCGGATGCAGGCTGTCGAGCGAGCCAGTCCAGTGGATGGTCTTATCCAGCGTATCGGCAGAAATTCGGATAAATTGCGGCACATCGGGGTAGTGCCCCGCGTGGAAAAAACTATCCGGCATGTCATAAAAATGGAGCACGAAGGCTTTATTGAGCACTAAAAGCTGCTGGCCCGGATCAAGCTGGATATCCTTCGTTTCCGCGAACCGGCCCGGCGCGACCTCTTTCTTGTAGAACTTATCATACGTGCTGAATTCATTCCGGCCTGGATACAAATAATGCGTATCGACATGGATAATCCCCTTCGTTATCGGGACCGGATTCTTGAAATTTACCACGCAGCCGGCTAAAGTGAGCGCAAGTAAAACCACACTTGTTTTCTCTATAAAAACCAACCGCCTTATGCGCGCGCGTTTGTGCTTCATGAATAATGGCATTTTTGCTGCAAATTCTTCAATTCTCATTTCCCATTCTTAAAGAAATAGTTGTCCAAACTGTGTGTGTGTTTAATATTCATTTTATTTTCACGAATTTATGCATAATTTGGAATCCATTTTTTCATAATCCTTAATTCATATTTCATAATTTCCACCATTGGGTGCCTATCCATTCACTATCAAATATAATACATTCCAGAACCGATACAAGAAAATTCGAAATTATTTTTTGAATTTAAACCCAAAGCATTGTTCGCACCGCAGCTTCCGTTTCCTTCATTACCCGGATTTCTTCGGTACGGAAATTTTCCGGCGCGGCATCGTATGGTTGAATCGCTTCGCCAATTTTTATCGTAACGCGCTTGCCCCATAGGGGCAGCCATTTATTGCGCGGGAGAATTTCGTAGGTCCCAAGTATCGCCACCGGCAAGATGGCCGCGCCGGATTCTAAAGCGAGATGGAACGCGCCGCGTTTGAAGGCTTGCATCGCGCCGGTGGGCGTGCGCGTCCCTTCGGGAAAAAAGAGGACGGATGCACCGCCTCGAATCCGTTCCGCCGCGCGACGAACTGTGATCGCTGCGAGCTTAGGATTCGAGCGATCGAGGATAAGGAATGGACTTGCCAGGAGCGCCCAACCCCAGATCGGAATCCGCGTGAGCGAGCGGCGCAAGGTCAGCCGTAAGTTGTCCGGAATTCCCGCGAGCAGGACGGGGATGTCCATATAACTCGAATGATTGGCAACATAAACATAGTTCCGGCCGGGTTCAATGTGTTCCGTTCCCAAAACGCGAAGGCGAATGCCGAACAGGAGCAGGCCGATCTGGCTCCATGTGCGCGCAAACCAAAGATAAACTTTGCCGCTTCGGTCGAACGCCGCAAAAACGGAAAGAGTCGAAAAGACGCAAGTGACGACGAGAAATAATAGCGCGCCGAGAATGGAGAGCAATATCACTGGAGTGCTTCCAAGCCTTTTAAGTTTATCGATGCCGCAATACGGCGAACTTCATTTACATCGTTCTCGCCATCTTCCACAATCACGACGACGTAGCGCTTGCCTGGAAACACAATGACCTCCGCGTGTGGCGTTTTTTTCTCCATCGTTTGCACGGCCGGATAGCCGGAGATGGTTGTCGTCTCGGCGCGCTCGTTATTGTTATCTTCGAGGTATGTGCCTTTATATTTTTGATACGGCGCATAGAGCGAAGGGACATAGGCAAAGTCATTGATTTGGATGGTCATAGTTTTCGTTCCCATCGTATAAGCCTGCCACGCGCGCGAGAGATTGAACGTATCGCGGACTTGCAGTTCTTTCTGCAAATCGCCCGACGGAGTCCATCCGGGCATGGGCGGAAGAAACGCCGCGAGGCGATCGGGAGCAATCGCTCGCGCGATGGGTGGAAGCGAGGGCGCTATCGTATCTGCGCTTGGGCGCACTGTATCTATTGATGTCCGTGTAATGAACGTATCGCTCGACGCCCGAATGGTATCGAGCGACATCGGCAGCGAACCCTGGCGGTTGCAGCCAGAAGCCATCATTGTGATGCACCCAAGGATTGGCAGCCAACGCAATGTAGCCGTGACCTTTAGGTCACGGTCGCGGAGCGCAAGATACCTAAAGTGCCTGCCCTGAGCTTGTTGAAGGGTCACGCCTACAAAATCATCAGTCATATTATTGCCGTGTTTCAAAACTGAGCGAGCAGTAGGTTATCCCCGATGGGATAAAACACCCAGCTTACCATCCGTTGCTTCTTCCCATTTACCATGCGAATTTGATAAAGGTCTTTCTCGTCCGACGGCGTATCCTTCGTTTTAAAGACGGCAAAATACATGGGGTGCAATTCGGGATACGCGTCGAACAATGCTTTAATCTTTGCCAGTTCGTCGGTAACAAACTCCCGCTCTGCGGGATTGGCAGGATTCGCCGCGCGCATCCACGTCTTCGTCGAATCCTCCCACGCGATCATCGGCGCTGCGCTATCGACCTGATTCGTTTCCGCCATGCGTTTCAAGTCCGTAATATTTTGTACGACCTGATCCGAGAGCGAATCGCGTACCACTTGCGAGAGCATGACGATGTCCGTGCGTGGCTTGTTGCCGATGCCGCCCTGCGCGAAAGTGAGCGAAGGAAAAACGAGAAAAAGAATGATAAATTTTTGCATGTTAATGTCAGAACAGTACCATCGGAACCTATTCAGAAGCTTCGCGCGAAGAGCGCCGAACAGATCGAGATTTGCTCTTTTTAATCGCTCCTACAATATTTAGGAAAATCGCAGGGGCGGAAGCACCAATTTGAAGGGAGAGAAATACATTTAAGCCACGCTTCTCGACTAAAACATAGCCAAAATCCAGGATTAGACCAAGCGCAACATTGAAGTATAGTGCTCGTCGGAATTCAATTTGTTTCAGCGTCGATGTTAGGACGGATTTGGTAAGATCGCCTTGATTGACGTATGGGAACAAGTTTATTGCGACTGCGCCGATAAAGGCAAAACAGTAACTGAGCACAGCATCGGTCGTGGTTAGGAAGGACATTCAAAAAGATACGAATCCGGTACCTGCGCTTAGGGAGTCGTCGAGGAAGTTATGGTGATTACGATAATTTTGCTTGGTTGTAAACACGATTTCACTGGTCTTTGGCTCGATGGTGCTGATGACTTTACCCTCTTTTACAAGTTGCTTTAGAAGGTCTCTTGCCTGATCGGAATTAAGATCGGTTGCATCGAGAAGGCCGTTAAACGTAGTCCAGTCAAACTTCGGGTCGTCCAAGACATTCAGTATTTTCTGAGCCGCCACGGAATCGGCGATGATGACGGGTTCGGAAATCGATACGTGGTACGGTTGCGGAGTTTCCATGATGCTCTATAATGCCCGATAATTAAAAATAGTTCTATTGCTGATAAATGTCGTTTTCCTTCTGTTAGCGTTTTATGCCTACTCACTTTCAAAACTTCATCGCCGGCCAATGGTGCGATTCCTCCGATGGCCGGACCTTCGAAAACCGCAATCCCGCCGACTGGAATGAAATCCTCGGCACCTTTCCGCTATCGACGAAGGAGGATGTCGATCGTGCTGCGAATGCCGCGCTCGCCGCCTTCAAAGAATGGCGGCTCGTCCCCGCGCCCGAGCGCGGCGATATTATGCGCCGCGCCGGTGAAATCATGGTGCGCCGAAAAGATGAAATCGCTGCCATCATGACGCGCGAGATGGGCAAGCCGCTCACCGAAACGAAAGGCGACGTGCAGGAAGGAATCGACACCGCGTTTTACTGTGCGACCGAAGGCCGGCGCATGTTTGGCATCAATACGCCGAGCGAGCTTCGCAATAAAATGAACCTCTCGTTTCGGGTTCCCATCGGCGTGTGCGGACTTATCACGCCCTGGAATTTC